>CAZKGS010000010.1:4180-23860 GCA_964552105.1 uncultured Syntrophaceae bacterium | reverse complement strand
TTAGGAGGTAAGTGATGGAGGTAAAAATAAATAGTGCCACGTTGGCTTTGGTCCAGGGGGATATCACGAAAGAAGAAACGGATGCCATTGTAAATGCCGCCAACTCAGGGTTGAGAGGTGGTGGAGGTGTGGATGGAGCTATTCACAGGGCCGGTGGGTCCTCAATTATGGAAGAATGCAGGAAAATCGGTTACTGCCCTACCGGTCAGGCAGTGGTCACAACGGGGGGAAACCTGAAGGCAAAGCATGTCATTCATACAGTGGGGCCGGTATACAAAGGAGGGGCCAGAGGAGAGGCAAATCTGTTAAAAAGCGCATATCTGGAAAGCCTCAAACAGGTTACCAAAAAGGATGCGAAGAGTGTTTCTTTCCCGGCCATCAGTGCAGGTATTTATGGTTATCCACTGAATGAAGCAGCACGTATCGCCATCAAAACCACGATAAATTACCTGAAAGAAAATAAAGGTATAGAGCTTGTTCGCTTTGTTCTGTTTGATAAGAAAATATACGATATATTTTCAGAGGAATTGAGGAAGCTTGTTTGACCTTTGTTGATTCATGCTTACATTAAAAGAGACCTTTGCGAAACGCCCCCTTTCGCCCAATTTCGGCGTCAGGCTCAAATTTTAATCCTCAAAATACTCAATGTATTCCTGCGGTTAAAATTTTTGCCTTCCTTGAACTTGAACGAACTTGAACATTTTTCAAAGGTCTCTGAAAATGCCGTAAATTTTTTTGAAAAGGAGCGCGCCAATGCGTTTTTCTTATGAACAGGGTCCTATTCGACCTCCCAGCGAAGCTAAAAGTCTGTTGATCCGGGTTACAAGAAACTGCCCGTGGAATAAATGTGCTTTCTGTCATACTTATCGTGACACCAAATTTCAAATAAGATCAGTTCAGGATGTTAAGGCAGACATACAAAAAGCGAAAGATATAGCAGATCAGATTAAAGAAATATCATGGAAAATCGGGCAGGAAGGTAGAATTAACGAGTTTGTCGTAAATTATATTTATCAGAACGACGGGTTTTACAATGACAGTTTCAAGGGTATCGCCGCATGGCTGTTTTTTGGCGGTAAGTCCGTCTTTCTCCAGGATGCAGACACAATTATCATAAAAACAGATGATCTGGTTGAAATTGTTTTGTTTATTAAAGAACAGTTTCCTGACGTTGACAGGATTACCTCATACTGTCGGTCAAAGACGGCGTGCCGAAAGTCTGTTGAAGATTTTAAAAGTCTCTATAATGCCGGCCTCTCAAGGATTCATGTTGGGATGGAAAGCGGCTATGATCCCGTTTTGAAATTTATCAAAAAGGGCGTTACCGCTGCGGAGCACGTTGAAGGGGGGCGAAAGATCGTTGAGTCGGGAATTTCTCTTTCGGAATATATTATCCCTGGTCTTGGTGGTGACAAGTGGTCGAAGGAACATGCTGTGGAGACGGCAAAAGTCCTTAATCAGATAAATCCCGATTTTATTCGACTGAGGTCGCTTCAGGTCAGGAGAAATACCGAGCTTTATAAGATGAGAGAGGAAGGCAAATTTAAATCTTTGGGAGATGAGGATGTTGTCAGAGAAATAAGATTGTTTGTTGAAAGTCTTGAGGGGATTGAAAGCAGAGTTGTGAGTGATCATATACTGAATCTTCTGGAAGAGCTTGAAGGAAAACTTCCCGTGGATAAAGAAAAGCTTCTCGGTATTATTGACAGGTATTTCGCGCTGCCTGATGACGACAGGATTATTTACAGGTTAGGCAGGAGAAGAGGGATTTACAGAAGGCTTGATGATCTTTCTGATACGAGAGTCCATAATATGCTAAAAAGTATAATTGATGAGTACAAGAGTAAAGATATCGGCAAATTAGACAGAGACTTATACAGGATCATGCATCATTACATATAGTAATTGAGTCTGTGTGTAATCGAAAGCGGGTTCAATACTGTCCGGTATGAATATTGCCGTTCTCTTTCAGTAGGGCCCGTTCCCCGAACAGGCCAAAATCAATGGGCCGATGAGGGCATCGGCCCCTACAATCAATCCCCACTCCCAATTCCTATTTTCTTGACATGACAATACGATTAATGTAGCATCCGAGACTTTTCATACCCTTTGAGTGATGAAAGGAAAATAATGGTGGTAAAGAAAAAGATAAAAAAGGTTTTGGTAGCTAACAGGGGTGAAATAGCCCTTCGAATCATCAGAACGGTCAAGGAATTGGGGTTATGTGCCGTAGCCGTTTATGAGAAGCCGGACAGTGAATCGTTGTTTATCAGGTTTGCTGACGAAGCTATCATGATTGGAGATGGGCCGAGAAAGGATTATCTTGAGATTGACAGGATTATCTGGGCGGCACATAAAAGCGGAGCTGATGCAATTCATCCCGGTTACGGTTTTTTGGCGGAGAACCCTGATTTTTCCGCTGTATGTAAAAAAGAGGGAATCATTTTTATTGGTCCGCCTCCCGATGTGATTCGTGATCTGGGAAATAAGGTAAGGGCCAGAGAAATTATGAAAAGGGGGAATATTCCATATATCCCCGGCACCGATAATCTTTCCCCGGGCGAACCAGGTATAGCCGAGGCCATTGAATTTGGTAAAAAACATGGTTATCCGATTATGTTAAAGGCCTCATCAGGCGGAGGTGGAAGGGGAATCAGAAAAGTGGAGGATGAACCGGATCTTCGCATTCAGTTACCTCTGGCCAAAGCGGAGTCTCTTTCGGCATTTAACGATGAAAGTGTCTATGTGGAAAAATGTATTGAATCTCCACGGCATATAGAGGTTCAAATATTGGCCGATCACCATGGGAATGTTATTCATTTGGGAACAAGGGATTGTTCCATTCAGCGAAGGCATCAGAAATTGCTTGAGATTGCTCCTGCTGATCTTCCTTCGGATGTTTTGGAGGAAATACATCAAACGGCGATTTCAGCCGCCCGTGAATCGGGTTATGTTAATGCAGGTACGGTTGAATTTTTGGTCGATTCCAGGACGAACGAGTTCTGGTTTATGGAGGTGAATACACGTCTGCAGGTTGAACATACAGTCACTGAGATCCTGACAGGTATTGATATTGTAAGGGAACAGATAAGAATAGCCGAAGGGGAGGCCCTGGATATACCAAAAGACAGGGTACGGCTTTTGGGTAAGGCCATTCAGGTCAGGATCAATGCTGAAGATCCTCAAAACAATTTCATGCCCGAAGGCGGGAAAAGAGTGGAAGTGTATCAATCACCGGGTGGCCCCGGAATCAGGCTGGATGGTATTGTTTACCAGGGATATAGAATTCCGACTGAATATGATTCGCTTTTGGTGAAAATGACCGTTCGTGGTTATAACTGGGAGCAGGCGATTCAGCGAATGAAGAGAGCATTGCACGATTTTCTGATTGTAGGTCCGAAAACAACTATACCGTTTTATCTGGCAATCTGTGACGAACCCGATTTTCGCAAGGGAGTGCTTGATACGTCATACATTGATACTCATCCGGAAATATTTGGCTATCCTGAGAAGGAACGTGAGATTGCAAAGCTTTCAAAACTGGTCGCAGAAATTCACGCGAAAAAGACTAATCCTTATGCGTTTTAGGTAAGGAACAAGGTAAAAGGAACAAGGAACAAGGATAAAGGATAAAGAGATGAAAGTTTCACAACAGATCGTTGATGAAAGGATTACCCCAGGGGATTTAAGAGAAAAAGGGGTGGCTTATGTCCTTGATAAAATAAGAAGTGCAGATGGATACTACATAACCAACACGGAAAGAGATCTTTCCCAGTCTGATTATAAAAACCGTGTTATGCCCCACACTCAGATTCTGGTTTCGGAAGAGAGGAACGATTCCGGATATTTTTCACTTGAGATAACCGGGGGGGCATCGGTTCATGTCGACATGTTGAGAAAACAGATAAGTCCGCTGGAAAAGCTTGATGTGTTAAGCACTCTCATGCCTGATACGATGTTTCAAACCCTGTGCCGTGGAGTTAATCTCTTTGGTTATCGACCGTATCCGGAAAATGTGGTTCGCTTAACGGTGCGAAGCTTTGCCAGATATGTCCATATATGGAGAGTCTTCGATTTTCTTAATCATATACCGAATATGGTTCCTGTCTTTGAAGAGGTAAAGGCCGCGGGATGCATACTGGAGCCATCCATATGTTTTTCAACGGGGCCGGAGCATACGGATGAATATTATGTGAAAAAGGTGGGAGAAATACTCGATGTAACGGGTGATGACATTCTTCTCTGTGTAAAAAACCATGGTGGCCTGGGAACCTCAAAAAGAATAGGTGACCTTGTGAGGGCCATTATGGAAAAGTATCCCGACCTCGTTATTCATTATCACGGTCACAATACGGACGGCGACGATATCGGCAGAATCGTAGCGGCGGTGCGTAACGGTGCGAAAATCGTTGACGCCGGTGATCATGCCTTCACCGGTTTTTACGGTCCGCCCCCTATATTGACCGTTATCGATACACTGGAAGAATATGACCATAAGGCGGCGGGCATTCACCGTCAGAATGTAATAGATACATCCAGCAAACTCCGTCCACTGAGAGAATATTATAAAGATTTTGAGTCACAGTTTTTGGGGTTTGATCCTATGGCTCAGACCCATAAGCTGCCGGGTGGGGCAACGGGATCAAGTTTTGAGCAGGCGGTTAAGGGAGAATTTCTGCATTTAATGCCGGATATTTTACAGAAGGAATTGCCGAAAGTTCAGAGGGAACTTGGAAACTGGTGGAGCGTGACCCCCGGTTCACAGATACTCTGGACAACAGCAGTAAATAATGTACTCAAAAAGGAAAGATATAAAGATGCCAATGATGATTTAAAGAATCTAATGCTTGGCAGATATGGAGATTTGCCCTTTTATCAGCCTTCTGATGAGATTTATGAGAAAGTGTTTGGTCCGGATTGGAAAGAAACAGTTGAAAAGGAAAAAGGTTACCAGAAGGTTGAAGATATAGATATCGAAGTTGAAAAGAGAGTCCTTGAACGCCGCTTGGGGAGAAGTGCTACTGAGGATGAACTCGTATTATATTTGCAGCATCCGAACGATGCGGTGAGCTTTTTTAAATTCGAAGAAAAATACGGTAAAACATGGGTCTTGCCTCCTGAGGTTTGGTTTAAGAGGGGTGGATTCAAACTGGGAGAGAGGTGTGAGTTTTCCGATGCCTTTGGAAAACAGCACATTATAGAAATTGGACCCCAAAGAAAGACGAAGAGTGGAGATGCCATTACCTATCTTATTATCGACCATCATCCTGAACCCATTCTAACGGAGCTGGAGCAAGAAGGTGTGGGAGAAAAGAAAAAGGTTACACTCACAGCAAAAGAAATTGATGCCCTGGCAAAATCGGGGGATATCAGGTCTCCTCTGAAAGGTACGGTTGGTGAAACTCCCGTTTCTGAGGGGGATGAGGTGGCAGCAGGACAGATCCTGGTCGTTCTTGAAGCAATGAAGATGCTCAACAATGTCATTTCTGAAATTAGCGGTACCGTATCAGAGGTGTTTGTATCTCCTGGTGATGAAGTAGACACAGGGGATCCGTTGGTTGTTATCGAAAAGAGTGATTGATGTAATCAATAATGCATGTCTTCTTTGAAAATACCAAAAGGTTGCGTTTTGCCTGTATTGAAGATTAACGCTGCTACGGAAGCCATTGTATTATAAGTAATAAATTGTGGTCACCGAAGGTAAATGCGCATAATCAGTGACGGCTTTCACACATTAAATTATTAAAGAAATTCTTTGAAATGACGAATATACGTTAACTGAAAAGTTCCGAATTGCGTAAAAATCGAAATGTAAAGTTTTGCAATCTATACTTGACTTTTGGAATATTTATGGTAACTTTACGAAAATTCAGGAGTTTATTTTTAATGGCTAACTTTAAGAAGGAGATATGAAAGGAACTGATATGGCAAAGAATTATTATACCCTTCTTCTTATTTCCCGGAAAAATAGTTCGATAAAAAAAATTAAACTGTCAAGTACCTTTCTGAAATTTATTTTCATTGTAGTATCTTTGAGCTTTGTTTCTGTTTTGTATTTCTCTTACGATTACTTAAATATCAGGAATGACGCGGCAAAACTTTCCGAGTTTAAGCATCTTACTGTAATTCAAAAAGAACAAATCGATTTGTTAGTGACCAAGATAGACAATTTTGAAAAGAAAATGTCTGATATCAAGCAACTCGACCAGAAAATAAGAATCTTGACGAACATTGAGAATAATCGTGACGGTGGACAGTTTCTTGGCATGGGTGGGCCGGTAATTGAGGAAAACATGGCAGAATCACAAATTGCTGAAACTCAAAGGACCCTTATTGACAGTATACATAAAAATATGGATCAGCTCCTTGAGGAGGCAAATTACCAGGAAGGTAGTTTCAGGGAGTTATTTGAATTCCTTAAAAAGCAAAAGTCTATACTTGCTTCTACCCCGTCTATATGGCCGATCATGGGGTGGGTAACTTCTGAGTTCGGGTACAGGATATCTCCGTTTACCGGGAACAGAGAATTTCATCGAGGCATTGATATAGCAGCGAAGATGGGTGAAGATATTATGGCACCTGCAAATGGTGTCGTGATAAAAAAATCACTCGAACCTGGTATGGGGAATACGGTCAAGATAGATCATGGTAATGGTATAGTTACTTGTTATGGCCATCTTGCAAAGTTGATGGTTAAAAAGGGTCAAAGAATCAAAAGGGGAAACGTTATCGGGCAGCTGGGAAACTCCGGTCGTAGTACGGGCCCCCATCTTCATTATGGTATTCGAGTTAACGGTGTTTATGTAAATCCGAGGAAGTACCTTTTTTAGCCTGTTTTTCTTACGATCTGGTTTATATATCAAGAATGAAAATGTTGAAATTCTGAGTAAGTCCCGGTAAAATTCCTTGCCGGGTTTTTTTATGAGGATTGTATGCTTAATTTCATTTTAAAAAAGTTTATAGGAAGCAAAAACGACAGAGAATTGAAACGATTATCTCTTATTCTTAAGGAGATAAATGATCTCGAGCCGTCAATGGTGGCCCTGAGTGATTCCGAACTTAGCGCGAATACATCAAGGTTTAAGGAAATCCTTGCTGATGGTGCCGATCTTGATGACATTCTGATAGAAGCGTTTGCCGTTGCCAGGGAAGCGGCGAGAAGAACGGTAGGCATGAGACCATTCGATGTTCAGGTAGTAGGGGGAATGGTACTTCATGAGGGAAAGATTGCAGAGATGAAGACCGGTGAGGGAAAAACGCTGGCTGCCACGATGCCAATATATTTCAATGCCCTTTCCGGTAAAGGTGTCCAT
The DNA here is from genome assembly GCA_964552105.1 of uncultured Syntrophaceae bacterium. Lineage (GTDB taxonomy): Bacteria > Desulfobacterota > Syntrophia > Syntrophales > UBA6807 > CAZGAK01. The sequence goes on along the minus strand of CAZKGS010000010.1, from coordinate 16,547 downwards.
GTCATTACCGTAAATGATTATCTGGCGAAAAGAGACGCTGAATGGATGGATCCCATCTATAAGTTTCTGGGTCTTACTGTGGGAGTTGTTGTCCACGGGATGAACGATGATGAAAGGAAAGCCGCATATAATTGTGATGTCACGTATGGTACGAACAATGAATTCGGATTTGATTATCTTCGTGACAACATGAAGTTTCAAATTGAGGACTACGCCCAGAGGGATTTCAATTTTGCCATTGTTGACGAGGTGGATAGTATTCTCATTGATGAGGCAAGGACGCCGCTCATCATATCGGGGCCTTCTGAAGAGTCAACAGATAAATATTACAGGATTAATCAAATTATCCCCAGCTTAAAAAAAGAGGAAGACTATACTATTGACGAAAAAAGCAGATCCGTTGTTCTGACAGAAAAGGGAGTTGCAAGAGCGGAAAAGTTGCTCAAGGTGGACAATCTGTTTGAACCGAGAAATATGGAGATACTGCATCATGTAAATCAGGCGCTAAAGGCGCATACACTATTCAAGAAAGATGTTGATTACCTTGTGAAAGACGGGCAGGTCATTATTGTTGACGAGTTTACCGGAAGGGTCATGCCGGGGAGGAGATACAGCGATGGTCTGCATCAGGCTCTTGAGGCAAAAGAAAGGGTGAAAATAGAAAGGGAAAATCAGACCCTTGCCTCTGTGACTTTCCAGAATTATTTCAGGATGTATGACAAATTGGCGGGTATGACCGGTACCGCAGATACGGAAGCTGTAGAGTTCAAGAATATATATAATCTTGATGTTGTGGTCGTTCCGACGAATATGTCAATGATACGGACCGACCACCCCGATGTTATTTACAAGACGGAAAAAGAAAAATTTGCTGCTGTTATCGATGAAATCAAGGAATTGTACAGTCAAAAGAGACCCGTATTGGTTGGAACGATATCGATTGAAAGATCTGAACTTTTGAGTAAATATCTCAAAAAAGTCGGCATTAAACATAATGTGTTAAATGCGAAAAACCATGAAAGAGAAGCGGAGATAATTGTCCAGGCCGGTCAACCGGGAACTGTTACAATATCAACGAATATGGCCGGGAGGGGGACGGACATAAAATTGGGTGAGGGTGTAGCCGAACTCGGCGGGCTTCACATTCTCGGTACGGAGAGGCATGAAAGCCGTCGAATAGACAATCAGCTGAGAGGAAGATCAGGGAGGCAGGGAGACAATGGCTCTTCCCGATTTTATCTTTCCCTGGAAGATGATCTGCTCAGGATATTCGGTGCCGAGAGGATTTCATCCGTTATGGACAAGATCGGTCTGGAAGAAGGACAGCCTATTGAGCATAATCTCATAAGTAAGGCCCTTGAAAATGCCCAGAAGAAGGTGGAGGGCCAAAACTTCGAAATACGGAAACATCTCCTGGAATATGACGATGTCATGAACAGACAAAGAGAGGTTATTTACGAACAGCGCAAAGGTGTCCTGAGCGGGAAGGATCTCTGGTCAACTTGCGAAGATATGCTGGAAGAGATTGTTGATGAGATAGTAGCAGAGTATGTAGACGAAAAACTACGGCCGGAAGAATGGAATCTCAAAGGACTCGACGATATTGTTTATAAACAATTTTTTTTAAAGCCGGATTTCAGCAAATTAAGTAGTGACAATAGCATAGATGGTGAATATGTCCGTGAAAAAATAATTTCGGATGTCAAGGCATTACTGCATCACAAAGAAGAAAAATTCGGTAAATCTCTCATGGAACATGTGATGAAAATCATTATGCTCCAGTCAATAGATGCTCACTGGAAAGATCATCTGTTGGCCATGGATCACCTCAAAGAAGGTATTGGTTTAAGGGGATATGGCCAGAAAGACCCGAAAAGGGAGTATCAAAAAGAGGGTTATGAGATGTTTATGGAGATGGTCTATCGAATCAAGGAGGACACCTTTGAGAAATTGTGCTGGGTTCAGGTTCAAATGGAAGATGATATAGAACAGATTCGAAAAACTCAAAGTGAAGACTATGTGATGAGCCGTGGTGATAGTGGAGCGGTTCCTGTTACTGTCAAGAGAGAAGGAAAGAAGGTTGGAAGAAACGATCCGTGTCCCTGTGGAAGCGGAAAAAAATACAAGAAGTGCTGTGGAAGATAGTAAAAAATGAGCAATGAGCAATGAGCTACGAGCAATGAATGGGGTCATTTTGATGGTTAATGATATGGAAATAAAGGTTCCCGGTTTTCTTGCCAACGGCATAGCCGTGGGTATTAAGGGTAGTGACGAAAAGGATCTGTCGCTAATATTTTCCGAAGTTCCGGCTAAGGCGGCTGCTGTATTTACAACAAACCGTTTTAAGGCGGCGCCGGTTATCCTTGATATGGAGAGGATAAAGACCGGGCTGGTCCAGGCAATTATTGCAAACAGCGGCAATGCCAATGCTTCAACAGGAAGAGACGGTTATGCGGATTCCGTTGTCATGTCAAAAGCTGTTGCTGAAGGACTGAAAATCCGGGAAGATCTCATTTTAGTAGCTTCTACAGGCATTATTGGTGAGAATCTCCCTATAAAAAAGATTGTACGGGGGATGACAGAACTTATTGAGGGGTTGAGTGTAAACGGAATTCCATCTGCCGAAGAGGGGATTATGACAACCGATAAATTTCCCAAGATCGAATGTCGGAAGTGTTACATAGGGGAAAAAGAGATTACAATCTGTGGAATTGCCAAAGGAGCCGGAATGATAGAGCCGCATATGGCTACAATGCTTTCTTTTATTCTGACCGATGCGGATATCGATCAAGGTTGCCTGGATAAGGTTTTCAAGCGGTCAATAGACAGGAGTTTTAATGCAATTACCGTGGACGGATGTATGAGTACGAATGATACAGCCATTATTTTGGCCAATGGCATCGCCGGCAACAGGACTATTGCAGGACCGTCAAAGGGTCTGACGAACTTCAGAAATGCCCTTTTTGATGTAATGACTGGTCTGGCTAAATCGATTGTAAGAGATGGAGAAGGAGCAACGAAACTGATCAAAATTGTGATTGAAGAGGCCAGATCTCTGGCTGATGCTAAAAAAGTTGCATATGGTATAGCAAAATCCAATCTTGTTAAAACGGCATTCTTTGGAGCAGATCCGAACTGGGGAAGAATTATTGCTGCTATCGGATCTGTGGAGGTATTAGTACCAACCGATTCGGTAGAGCTTCATTTTGACGGGGTTCCCCTGTTTCGTCATGGACAGGGCATAAAAAGTGGCGAAAAAGAATTGTCAAAAATAATGGAGCAAGATAATATCCAGCTGTCAGTGAAACTGGGTATGGGGAGAAAATCATTCCGTTTATATACATCTGATCTTTCCTATGATTATGTGAAAATTAATGCCCATTATCACACCTAAAGAGCTCAAGGACCAAGGATCAAGGGTTAAATTTCCCTTGATTATTTATACTTTATGTGTTATTTGCCCACAGTTTACGGTCAATTCACTACTATAACACACATCCTCTGATTGCGGCGGTGTTGCTTTTTTAACCCGGATTTTATAGTGGATCCCTACTGCAAATTCCGGGTTGTGAGGTCCGCTTCAAAAGGACGAGGGTGGAGGAAAAAACAACTAAAGGAGTATTTTATGGCACGTGTTACGATGAAAATGTTACTTGAGGCTGGTGTACACTTCGGACATCAAACAAACAAATGGAATCCGAAGATGAAGCCCTACATATTCGGTGCGCGAAATGGCATCTATATCGTTGATCTTCAGCAGACTGTGGGAATGTTCGAAGTCGCCTACAATTTTATAGTTGACATGGTTGCTTCTGGTAAGGAGGTCTTGTTTGTAGGTACTAAAAAACAGGCTCAGGAATCTATTAAGGCTGAAACGGAAAGGTGTGAGATGCCCCATGTTAATCATAGATGGCTTGGGGGAATGCTTACCAATTTCAACACGATAAAGAAAAGCATTAATAGATTAAGCAGTCTCGACAAGATGTTTGAAGATGAAAGCATTAATGCTTTTCCTAAAAAGGAGATACTGGGGCTGCAAAGGGAGCGGGACAAACTTGAAAAGGTCCTGGGTGGCATAAGAAACATGATCGGGTTGCCAGGGGCGGTTTTTATCGTCGATCCGAAAAAGGAACTTATCGCTGTTAAAGAAGCCAAAAAGCTAAACATACCTATAGTGGCTATTGTAGACACAAATTGTGACCCTGATGATATTGACTTTATAATTCCGGGGAACGATGATGCAATCAGGGCCATAAAGTTATTTTCTTCAAAAATCGCTGACGCCGTTATTGAAGGGAAAAATCGTTTCGAGGAAATGATTCAGGCTCAGAGTGATAAAGAAGAAGTGGTGGAAATGGCAGATGATGACCCGGAGTCAGATGTTCCGGAAAGTGTTGAGACAAAAGATGAAAGTTTAGATATGGACAAAGATTCCGAAAGTAAAACGAAAAACGAGGAGGTAGAATAACGTTGGGTATTTCAGCAACTATGGTTAAGGAGTTAAGGGGAAAAACCAATGCCGGCATGATGGATTGTAAAGTCGCCTTGAAAGAATCCGGCGGTGATTTTGAAAAGGCTTTTGAATATTTGAGGAAAAAGGGATTGTCGGCGGCGACGAAAAGATCTTCCAAGACAGCCAAGGATGGCGCTATTGCTTCGTATATTCATATGCAGGGGAAAATAGGGGTATTAATTGAAGTCAATTGTGAGACTGATTTCGTTGCCAGGACGGATAATTTTCAGGCAATGACCAAAGATATTGCCATGCACATTGCGGCAGCAAATCCGACTTATTTAAAGCCTGATGATATCCCGGAGAATGTATTGGAAAAAGAAAAACAGATTTACAGAGAACAGGCACTGGCTGAAGGGAAACCCGAAAAAATAGTAGACAGGATTATTGAAGGGAAACTTAAAAAATATTATGAAGAGGTGTGCCTTTTAAAGCAGAAGTTTGTTAAAGATATGGATATTACTATCGAAACGTTAATTAACAATATGATAGCAAACACTGGCGAAAATATTATATTAAGGCGATTTGCCAGGTTCCAGTTAGGTGAAGAGCTATAAATAAATGAGAATTTTGATTCTCCGAGGCGCGACGTGCCTGTAAGCCAATAATAATGGACAAACCAATTTACAAAAGGGTTCTTTTAAAATTAAGCGGAGAGGCTCTCCTTGGTAAGAGTTCTTATGGAATCGACGTTGATGTTGTCAAGCTGATTGCTGATGAGATCAAGGAGATAGTAGATGCAGGAGTTCAGGTGTCCATTGTCGTCGGCGGAGGGAATATATTTCGAGGTATCGAGGCAAGCACAAAGGGAATAGACCGGACTTCGGCTGATTATATGGGTATGCTGGCCACTGTGATGAATAGTCTGGCCCTGCAGAATTTTCTTCAAAATGTCGGTGTTTTCACCAGGGTTCAATCAGCTATTGAGATGAGGGAAATTGCTGAACCGTTTATTATAGGAAGGGCGCTCAGGCATCTGGAAAAGGGCAGGGTGGTTATTTTTGCTTCGGGGACGGGCAACCCCTATTTTACAACTGATACGGCCGCATCGTTAAGGGCCTTGGAAATGCGGGCTGATGTGATGTTGAAGGCCACTAAGGTGGATGGTGTCTACGACAAAGATCCGACCAAACATAAAGATGCAAATATGTTTGATAAAATCAGTTATATCGACGTGTTGACCAAGAACCTTAAAGTAATGGATGCAACTGCAATCTCCCTGTGCAGGGACAACAAATTACCCATTATAGTATTTAACCTTGAAAAAAAAGGAAACATAAAGGGTGTCATTTCCGGTAAACCAATAGGAACAATTGTGGGAGTGGAAAGATGAAGGATTTGATTTTTGAGGAATTGAAAGAAAATATGGAAAAGCATATTGAGTTCCTCAAGAAATCGTTTAATAAGGTCAGAACAGGCAGGGCATCTACGGCTCTTCTTGATGGTATCAAGGTCGAATATTACGGGACGTTAACACCACTTAACCAAGTCGCGACACTTTCGGTTCCTGAAAGCCAGCTTATTATAATTTCACCATGGGACGGCAGTGTCATTGGAAATATTGAGAAGGCTATACAGAAATCGGAACTTTCACTGGTGCCGACCAATGATGGGAAAATAATACGAATTTCCATTCCTCCCCTGACAGAAGAGAGAAGGAAGGAATTGGTAAAAATTGTCAAGAAAATGGCGGAAGAGTGTAAAATAAACCTTCGAAATTCGAGAAGAGATGCAAACAACCAGCTTAAAAAGTTAGAAAAAGAAGGTGAAATGTCAGAGGATAATTTACATGACCACCAAAATGAAGTGCAGACGATTACTGATGATTTTATAAAAATGACGGATGATATACTCTCTGATAAAGAACAAGATATCATGGAAATATGAGATCCTGAATTTAAACGAAATTAAGCACTTTGCAAAGGTCTCAATATAGTAACATGCTGTCTTTAAAATAATAAATTAACCCAAGGGAACCTTTCGGTTCCCTTTTTGTTTGCTTGAAAATGTTAGCCCCCTATGATACGTAAACTGTTCATAATTGCAGTCTTTACAAGGATTAATATCTGACTAAAATGAATAGAATTGATAAGAATAAACTTCCCCGTCACATAGCTATTATTATGGATGGCAATGGGAGATGGGCTAAAAAGAATGCTTTAAGAAGGATAGCGGGACACAAAAAGGGTGCCGAGGCGGTTCGGAATACCGTTAGGACATGCAGGGAAATTGGTATTCAATATCTTACTCTTTATGCTTTCTCTGTTGAGAACTGGCGTCGACCAGCAAACGAAGTTGAAGCATTAATGTCTCTACTTGAAGAATTTCTCATTTCAGAGCTTAAGGAAATGCTCGATAATAACATTAGGCTGGCAACGATAGGTAATATTAATGCATTATCCGAGAGGGTTAAAAAAGTTCTTTACAAAACCCTTGAACAAACATCCAAAAATAGTGGGATGACTTTAAATCTTGCACTCAGTTACGGCGGCAGGGACGAGATTGTTGAGGCCGTAAAGAAGATATTACGTGACAATGAAGCCGGTGAAATAAAAAAAGAAGATATGACCAGGGAAATATTTTCAAAATATTTATATACGGCAGATATGCCTGATCCAGACCTGCTAATCAGGACGAGTGGAGAATATCGGTTAAGTAACTTTCTTTTATGGCAATCAGCTTATACGGAGCTTTATTTTGTAGATGTTTTGTGGCCGGATTTTTCCCGAGAGAATCTTATTGAGATTATTGCTGACTATCAGAGCAGGGAAAGAAGGTTTGGCTTAACGAGTGATCAGTTACCTTAAAGACGAAGGGTAAAAGGAACAAGGATCAAGGAGCAAGGGATAAGGTAAAAGGTAAAAGGCTAAAGGATCAAGGATGCTGTTATGGATAGTAGTCATATAAAGAGATGGATAACAGGGATTGTTGTCGCGCCTGCTCTGTTTGCAGCTATTTACTTCGGTACGGAACCCGTCTTTACTATTATTGTTATGTTGCTCATATTGGGAGGTGTTGTTGAGTATAATAACATGGTTTTTAGTAAAGATTCTTACTGGGAAAAAAGTGAAGGCCTTGTCATCGGTCTTCTGATACCTTTAGCTGCATTCTTTGGTAACATTCAACTTATGTTTGCTACCGTTACATTTGCCGTCATTGCTGTTTTTTTGCTTTTCCTTTTCAGGCTTAAAGATCATATGTTCGACATAACAGTTCTTACCAAGGTTGTTTTCGGGTTTTTGTACATACCTGTTATGGTGTCGTATTTTATATTGGCGAGACAATTTGAAGATGGTATACAATGGGTCTTTTTTATTATCATCCTCGCGTTTTCAGGTGACATTTCCGCCTATTACGTGGGAAAATACATGGGTAAGAAAAAGCTTATGCCGTCGGTTAGTGCCGGAAAAACAGTGGAGGGAACCCTTGGATTAATTGTCGGGAGTATCGCAGGGTGTATTATATTCAAGTTGGTGTTTTTCCGGGAACTTCCTCTGATTCACGCTATATCGTTAGGTTTCATGGGAAGTATACTTGGCCAGCTGGGAGATCTTTGTGAGTCTGCTATTAAGAGGACTTTTCTGATTAAAGATTCCGGTTTTTTGCTTCCCGGTCATGGGGGAGTGCTGGACAGATTAGATTCCCTCATTTTTATCATTCCATTTGTATATTATTATAAGGTATTTGTGATTCAATGAAAAATATTTCCATTCTCGGGTCAACCGGTTCCATCGGGGTCAGCACTCTGGATGTAATCGTAAAAAACCCCTCCAGATTCAGGGTTCTCGCTTTATCAGCCGGTAAAAATCTGAAGCTTTTAAAGGATCAAATCGACCTGTTCAAGCCGAAAGCGGTATCTGTGCTTGATGAATATTATGCTGATCAACTTGTTGATATGCTTGGGGATTCACCAGGGACAAAGATTCTATGGGGGGATGATGGTTACAGGGAAGTTGCCTCTTTTAAAGAAGCGGATATGGTTGTCTCCGCCATTGTCGGGGCGGCGGGATTGCTGCCGACTGTTGAAGCGATTAATGCGGGCAAAGATGTTGCTTTAGCCAACAAGGAAACCATGGTAATGGCAGGAAGTCTGGTTGTAGAAAAGGCGAAAACCATGGGAGTGAATATTCTTCCTGTTGACAGTGAGCATGGTGCGATCTTTCAATGCCTTCAGGGTCACAACAGGGAAGATGTCAGAAAAATCATTCTGACTGCATCAGGAGGACCTTTCTTCCATTTATCCGGGGAAAAGCTTAAAGAGGTCACACTTGGCGATGCACTCAAACATCCGAACTGGGAAATGGGCCAGAAAATAACAATAGATTCCGCTTCCATGATGAATAAGGGACTCGAGGTTATTGAGGCAAAATGGTTCTTTGATGTGGATGTAGATAAAGTTGATGTTCTCATTCATCCACAGAGTATAGTTCACTCAATGGTTGAATATAACGATGGGTCGGTTATAGCACAGCTTGGTGTTCCCGATATGAAAGCTCCCATAGCGTATGCCCTCTCGTATCCTGAAAGGCTTTCTGATGTGATTTCTACTCTGGATCTGTGTGAAGTTGGCAGGTTAGAATTTTTCCCTCCCGATTTTGATAAATTCAAAAATTTAAAACTCGCATATTTCGCAATTCGAAAAGGGGGAACCATGCCGGCCGTTTTGAACGCGGCGAACGAAGTGGCAGTAGAGGCCTTTGTTGCAGGAACCATAGGTTTCATAGACATGCCTGACGTTGTCGAGGAAACCATTGACTCTCACAAGCCTGTAGAGCCACTGTCTATTAGCGATGTTCTGGAGGCGGATCGGTGGGGGAGACATAAAGCTAAAGAAATAGTTGAAAGGATAAACATAAGCAATTGATAGGTATAAATATTATATCCGTAGTAGTTCTGTTGGGAATATTGATTTTTGTCCATGAACTGGGCCATTTTCTTGTTGCCAAGTGGTCGGGTGTGGGCGTGTTGAAATTTTCGCTCGGATTTGGTCCCAAACTGATAGGAAGAAAATTTGGAGAAACCGAATATCTCATTTCCATGATTCCCCTGGGTGGATATGTAAAGATGCTGGGAGAATCTGAAGAGGATGAACTATCCCCGGAGGATGAAGAAAGATCATTTCAAAAACAACCCGTATTAAAAAGAATAGGAATTGTTGCAGCCGGGCCACTATTCAACTTTCTTTTTGCCATCCTTGTATTTTCCATAATCTATAGCTTTGGAGTACCTGTTCTCACCTCTAAGATCGGAGATATTCAGGAGGGAGGAGCCGCTTTTAAAGCTGGTATACAAAAAGGTGATAATATACTGGCTATAGACGGGAAAGAGATATCACGCTGGGGAGAACTGGCAGATATTATCAGCAAGAGTAATGGAAAGGAACTGAACTTTACTATAGAGAGAAATAACAAAGTTCACGATATTTACATAAGACCAGGATTGGCAAAGGGAAAAAATATCTTTGGCGAAGAGATTGAGTCATACAAACTCGGAGTGATCGCTTCATCTGAAACGGTTATCGAGAGGGTTAACCCTTTTCGGGCATTTTTAGAAGGGGTTGCTCAGACGTGGTGGTTCACAAAGCTTACTTATTTGACTGTTGTTAAGATTGCTCAACGTGTGGTTTCACCAAAAAACCTTGGCGGACCTATATTAATTGCCCAGATGTCCGGGGAATATGCAAAGCGGGGGATTATTCCCTTTATGTTTTTTATGGCCATATTAAGTATAAATCTGGGTGTACTCAATCTCCTTCCCATTCCTATTCTTGATGGGGGGCATCTGTTTTTTTATCTCATTGAGGTCGTAACAGGCAAGGAAGTAAATATTAAATGGAGAGAAATGGCCCAGCAGGTGGGATTTTTCCTCCTGATTATGTTGATGGTGTTTGTTTTTTATAATGATATAGCAAGGATAATTGGTGATTAGTTTGTTAATCCTGGCTTTCGATGCATCGACAAAGACATCAAGTGTTGCCCTGTTAAGGGATAATGCCGTACTGGTCGAGTGTTTTGTAAATATAGAAAAAAACCATGGGGAAACTCTTTTACCGGAAGTTGTAAATTTGCTTGACAAAGGTAATCTGAAACTGGAAGAGATAGATCTTTTTGCCGTTACAGTGGGCCCCGGTTCTTTTACGGGACTTCGAATAGGTGCAAGCACGGTTAAGGGACTTGCCTTCAGTACAGGAAAGCCGATTGTTGGTGTCTCAAGCCTGGATGCCCTTGCCCTGAATCTCTCAAATTCGCTGATAACGATTTGTCCCATGCTCGATGCAAGAAAAAAGGAAGTCTATACGGCTCTTTATAAAGCAAAAGAAGCTGATTTCCCCGAAAAAATAATGAATGAGAAAGTCATAGATCCCGGGGAATTCCTGGAATGCATTGATGAAGAAATAATATTTTTAGGTGATGGTGCTCTGCAGTATGAAGGCATTATCAGGGAGAAATTGCCGGGCAAATCACACTTTGCATCTTATCACCTAAATTATATCAGGGCTTCGTCAGTAGGACTAATTGGATTGAAAAAATTTTATGATGGTGATATCCTGAATTTAATTACGTTTACACCTCAATATCTTCGTGTATCGGAGGCGGAAGCAAAACGGCTTTCGAAGGGGTAAGTAATACTGGTAGCCTGGGAAATAACAATAATAATTTGAGACCTTACTAAGATAAAGAGAGGCAATTTATGGAACGCAGAAACAGTCCTATAGTGCTTGAGGGGTTTATCTTTATACTCCCCCTTCTTCTCTTAACGATTATCTTTGCTTATGCGGGAATTGCCTGGGCGAGTATATTCTTTCTTATTGCAACTCTGTTTGTCATCAATTTTTTCCGAAACCCTGAAAGAAAAATCCCGGAAGATAAAAGTGCTATTGTATCTCCTGCTGATGGTAAGGTTTTAAAGGTAGAAGAAGTGGATGAAGATGATCTGTTGAAGGGGAGATTCAGGAAAGTCAGCATATTTATGAGTGTCTTCAATGTTCATGTAAACAGGAATCCATGTTCCGGCACGGTAAAAACGATCCTTTACAAAAAGGGAAAGTTTTTCGCTGCCAATCTTGACAAGGCGTCTTCTCTCAATGAGAGAAACTCCGTTCTCGTTCATACTGAAGACGGTAAGGAAATTCTTACGATACAGATTGCGGGGATAGTTGCCAGGAGAATAGTCTGTTGGGTAAAAGAAGGAATGAATATTAAAAGAGGAGAGCGGTTCGGCCTTATACGATTCGGTTCGCGACTTGAGGTATTTATGCCGCTGGATACGGAAATTCTGGTTGAGGTCGGGGAGAAGGTAAAAGCAGGAGAAACGAAGATAGGGAGTTTAAAATGACAGACAAACCCGGAATTAAGCGTGACGGCATGAAAAAAGGCATTTATATTCTTCCCAATCTCTTTACCACGGCAAGTTTATTTTGCGGATTTTATTCGATTATTGCATCGATGAATGGGGATTTTCCCCGTGCAGCTATTTCTATTATCTTGGCGTGCATACTGGATGGTCTGGATGGAAGAATTGCCAGGATGACCAACACAACAAGTAAATTCGGCAGTGAATATGATTCCCTGTCCGATTTGGTCGCTTTTGGCGTAGCGCCGGCAATTCTCGCATATACATGGGCACTTTCACCCTTTGGAAGATATGGGTGGCTTGCAGCATTTTTGTTTGTTGCCTGTGGAGCTCTGAGACTGGCACGATTCAATATACAGATTGGTATTATCGAAAGCAGGGTTTTCAATGGTCTCCCCATACCGCCGGCTGCCGTGGTTGTGGCTGCTTCGGTTTTGTTTTTTTATTATCTGGGAGGGGAGGGACAGTTTAATAACATTTCTATACTTATAAGTATGGTTG
>CAZKGS010000010.1:0-4080 GCA_964552105.1 uncultured Syntrophaceae bacterium | reverse complement strand
ATTCCTTTGAGGGAGTTGAAATCGGTCTTTTTTCTGCCGGCGGCAGCATAAGTGAGCGTTTTGCGCCATTTGCTACAGATGCCGGATGTGTTGTAGTGGATAATACAAGTGCATTCAGAATGGATCCGGATATTCCTTTGGTTGTACCCGAGGTAAATCCAGAGGCAATCGGTATGTATAGAACAAAGGGGATTATAGCGAATCCGAATTGCTCAACCATTCAAATGGTTGTGGCTCTCAAACCGATTCACGACGTGGCCAGGATAAAGAGACTTATAGTTTCCACTTATCAGGCGGTTTCCGGAACAGGAAAAGCGGCAATTGAAGAACTCGTTGAGCAAACGAAGGCTCTTCTTAATTGCAAGGAACCCGAAGTAAATGTCTATCCGCATAGAATTGCCTTTAACTGTATTCCTCAGATAGATGTATTTTTGGATAATGGTTATACTAAAGAAGAAATAAAGATGGTAAACGAAACCAGAAAGATCATGAATGATCCTTACATGGCTGTAACGGCCACAACGGTGAGGGTTCCTGTTTTCTACTGTCATTCGGAATCTGTTAATATTGAGACAGAAAGGAAGATTACTGCCGATGAGGTTAGAGAATTGCTTTCCGATGCCCCTGGTGTGACGGTTGTCGATAACCCGGGTAAGAGTGAGTATCCTCTTGCCACAGACGGTGCAGGTAAAGATGATACCTTTGTAGGAAGGATAAGGGAGGATGAATCAATTGCAAACGGAATTAATATGTGGATCGTATCTGACAACATAAGGAAAGGTGCGGCTCTTAACACCATACAGATAGCAGAGATTCTTATAAGGGATTATCTCCGGTAATGTAATGAAAGTTACAGGAGGCCAGGCAAAAGGGAAAAAAATATATATACCCAAAGGAGTTCCTGTTAGAGCCACGTCTGACAGGACAAAGGAATCGCTCTTTAATATCCTGCATTCGATGGAAGGAAAACTATTTCTCGATCTCTTTGCGGGAACGGGAAATATAGGTATAGAAGCCCTCAGCAGAGGTGCTGCCAGGGCTGTGTTTGTTGAGAAAAACAACCTGTTGATAAAAGCAATTAAGAAAAACTTGAATCTGTGCGGATTTAACGATCAATATGAATTGATACCAACCGCCGTAGAAAATGGAATTCAGTTACTGGCGAGAAGAAAAGAAAAATTTGATGTCATATTTGCTGATCCGCCATATGAAGGAAATTTTGTACAAAAAACACTTGATTCCCTTGGCAGGGCATCTTTGGTTTTCGAAAATAGTATTATCGTCATTGAGCATTCACACAGGGAAAAGTATGAAGAGGATGACGATAAATTCACTCTAAGTGATCAGAGAAGGTATGGGGATACTATGATCTCCTTTTTTGAAATAAATAACGGGAGGTTACCATGGGGAAAATAGCGATATATCCAGGTTCATTTGATCCTATTACAAATGGTCATATTGATCTTATAAATAGAGGATTGAGGTGTTTTGACGAGCTTGTTATCCTTGTTGGATATAATCCGGTCAAGGCATCTCTCTTTACTGTAGAAGAAAGAATTGACATGATCAGGGAGCTGACCAAGGATAATCCGAAACTTAAGGTGGATAGCTACTCAGGGCTTATTGTTGATTATGTAAAAAAAACGGATGCAAATATTATTTTAAGGGGATTAAGGGCTCTGTCAGATTTTGAATATGAATTTCAAATGGCTCTGATCAACAGAAGATTGGACAGGAATATAGAAACGGTATTTCTGATGACCGGTTCCAAGTGGTTCTATTGTAATTCTGGAATCATAAAGGAAGCCGCCAGTCTGGGTGGTTCTGTGAGGGGTTTGGTTCCCGATGTTGTGCTTCGGAGACTGAAAGAAAAATACCCTAAATTGAAAAATAATCAATTGTAAATCAACAACTAAATTTGTCTCAAGGACAGTTACCAAAAATGAAACTCGCGGAAAGAGTAGATAGAATAAAACCGTCACCAACACTTTCTATTAGTGCGAAGGCAAACGCACTGCGAGCCGAAGGAAAGAATATTATAGGTTTTGGTGCAGGAGAACCCGATTTTGATACCCCCTTAAATGTTAAAAATGCAGGCATAAATGCCATCAGAGATGGTTTTACAAAATATACGCCTGTTGCTGGTATAGACGAGCTGAAAGACGCAATTATCGACAAGTTACAGAGGGATAATCAGCTGACATACAACAGGTCTCAGGTAGTCGTTTCTTGCGGAGCGAAGCATACCCTCTACAACCTTGCGCAGGCACTATTCGAGAAGGGAGATGAAGTAATCATACCTGCACCTTACTGGGTATCCTATCCTGACATTGTCCTCCTTTCCGATGCAACGCCTGTAATTCTTGAAACGAAGGAATCCGAAGGTTTTAAAGTAAATCCCATGCAGCTTGAAAAGGCTATTACTGAAAATACAAAAGCAATTATCTTAAACAGTCCTTCTAATCCCGCGGGAGTTGCCTATTCTTTTTCTGAGCTTGAAGGTCTGGCGGATGTTATTGTAAGGGCCGGTATTTTGGCAATTTCCGATGATATCTACGAAAAAATTATCTATGATGGGTTTTCATTTTTTAGTATCGCCGGCGCAAGAAAGGAAATGAAGGACCTTACAGTGGTAGTAAATGGGGTTTCAAAAACGTATGCGATGACGGGGTGGAGAATAGGGTACGCAGCAGGCCCTGAAGAGATTATTTCGGCAGTATCGAAAATTCAGAGTCAGAGCACCTCAAATCCGGCATCAATTTCCCAGAAGGCTGCCGTTGAAGCCTTTAAGGGGGATCAGGGCGCTACCGGTAAAATGGTGGTAGAATATGAGAAGAGAAGAAATTATATTGTTGAAAACCTTAACGGTATAAATGGCATTTCCTGTATGAATCCCCGGGGGGCCTTTTATGTCTTTCCAAATGTATCATTATTGTACGGGAGTTCATACAAGGGCAGAAAGATATCGAATTCGTTCGATCTGGCAGGATATTTTCTCGATGAGGCGAATGTTGCCGTTGTTCCGGGTGCTCCCTTTGGCAATGACGACCATATACGCATTTCATACGCCACATCGATGGAAAATATCAAAGAAGGTATAAGAAGGATCAAAAACGCCATAGACAATTTAGAAATGTAAATCACTATCCCAATGTAGCAAAACCGCAACCTAAAACCCGGATACTTTGTAAAAATCTGTCCCGAATGTTTAATCTTTTCGTGTTCTTGTAATTTTCGGACTTTCGTGATTAGATTTTTGCTTTTCAAGGTAAAAACTTCGTTTGATATTCGGATTTTGACATTTGGAATTTTGCTTATAAGGGGAGTTTTCTGTTATGAATTTAAATTTGATTGATCCCGTTCATTCAATCCTGGGAAAAGTGGAAGAATTAACGGGCAAGAAAATCGAGTATGTTGAGAAGAAGGATCTTCCTGTTCTGGCAACGATTCAGGAGGCAAAAAAGAATATGCCTGCTCATCGTTTGCTCTACAATAAAGATCATAACGAACTGATAAATTATCTAATTGCGAATGAATGTGGTCATATCCTGAGAATTTATAGCGTCAGTGAAGAAAAAAGAAAGTTTCCCGTGGCAAATCAGAGAACATTAATCCGCTTTATGAAGGAGATGGAACCTGAAATTCAAAGATTGACCTCCATACTCGGATTCGAAAAAATTAAGCAGTTAATAATTGTCTGGTATGATGGTATCGTTTTCCAGTTAACGAAGATGCCTACCGATATTATGATAGAAAAATGGATGTATAGTTGTTATCCTGAGCTCAGGCCGATCCAGTTGGAAGCTATTTCAGAGCAGAGAGAAAAGGCAATATTATCCATGTCTGATTCTATAAGAAGGGTAACTCCGGCCAAAATTTACGATACATCCCATTATATGAATTATACGTTTTTTAAAATCCTCGGAGATCATTTTCATATAAATTATGTAGAACCTTATAATTATACGAGATATTTCAGAAGAGGTGAGGAACTGGCAGCAATTACGGAACGTAATCTTATTGATGATCATGAAGGTGATATCATGATGATCGATAAGTGGGCTGAGTATCTTGGGTTGA
>CAZKGS010000009.1:7171-24954 GCA_964552105.1 uncultured Syntrophaceae bacterium | reverse complement strand
AAAATTTGAGCCTGACGCAGAAATTGGGCAAAAGGGGACGTTATGCAAAGGTCTCCCTAAAAGTTTTAAGGAGGATTCATGCTATGCCCGAAACAATGCAGACGACTATAGCAAATATTGAAAAGGATGCGGAAAAAATCCTTGAAGAGGCCAGAACCAGAGCCAGGCAAGTCCTGGAAAATGCAAAATCAGAGGCCGGCAAAATTCTCTCATCGGATTTACCCATGGAAAAGATTACGAAAGAGCAAAACAAGATTATAAATACAGCCGAAGAAGAAACTGCCAAACAGATGGAAGGATCAAGGAAAAAGGCCTTTCAGATCAAGGCACGTGCCGAGACAAAAATTGATGAAACTGTAAGGTACATTGTAGATTATATAAGAAGTGGTCAGTAAAATAAAATTGTAGAATTCAGGCTTCTTTCCCCTGGAAATTTCCTATGTCAGGAAATGTCTTTACTCCATTCCAAAATTTACATTTTTGATTTGACACCATACTTGCACTGGAAAAATATTAATTAGATTGAAAATTCCAACGTATTCATATATGTTGAAGCACAAGTGAGATAACAAAATGAGCCGCTTACCCAGGAGGGGATATGACTGAAATTATTAATGTTTATGCAAGGGAAATTCTCGACTCAAGAGGAAACCCCACAATTGAGGTAGAGGTAACTCTGGGTTCGGGAATAGTGGGAAGGGCTTCCGTACCCTCGGGTGCATCGACCGGGGAACATGAAATGCTCGAACTTCGGGATGGTGATAACGAAAGATATTTAGGAAAAGGCGTCCTGAAGGCTATCGACAATGTAATCCATAAGATAGAACCTGCAATTATCGGGATGGACTGTCTCCACCAGAGAGAAATCGATTATGCCATGATCGAACTGGACGGTACCGAAAATAAAGCGTCTCTTGGCGCCAATGCCATTCTTGGTGTATCCCTTGCCTGTGCCAAAGCAGCCGCAGAAGCAGTAGAACTCCCCCTTTACAAATATATAGGAGGTGTCATTGCAAAGGATATCCCCGTTCCCATGATGAATATTCTCAACGGCGGGGAGCACGCTGATAATAATGTCGATATCCAGGAATTTATGATTATGCCTGTCGGCGCCCCCAATTTCAAGGAAGGGCTCCGCATGGTAAGTGAAGTATTTCATCATCTAAAAAGCGTCCTCAAGGAAAAGGGTTACGCAACAGGAGTTGGAGACGAAGGAGGTTTCGCACCCAACCTTCAATCGAATGAAGAAGCCATAGAACTCATCATAAGGGCCATTGAAAAGGGAAAGTACGAACCAGGAAAAGATATCTTCATTGCTCTTGATTCCGCGGCAAGCTCCTTTTACAAAGATGGGAAATACATACTGTCTGCAGAGAAAAACCCGATTATGTCTTCGGAAGAACTGGTAAAATTCTACAGCAAGCTGGTAGAAAAATACCCTATCATTTCCATTGAAGACGGCCATGCAGAAGACGATTGGGACGGATGGAAAATTATGACCGATGAGCTGAGTTCAAAAATTCAGATCGTCGGAGATGATATCTTTGTTACCAATAAGAAAAGACTGGAAAAAGGCATATCACTGGGAGTAGCCAATTCCATACTGATCAAGCTAAACCAGATAGGTACACTCACTGAAACACTGGAAACAATAGAGGCAGCCAGGGAAGCCGGCTACACAACCGTAATTTCCCACAGATCGGGCGAAACGGAAGATAGCTTTATGGCTGACGTTGCTGTAGCGGCAAACTGCGGACAGATTAAAAGCGGATCAGTATCCAGAAGCGAACGGCTTGCAAAATACAACCAGCTTCTGAGGATAGAAGAGGAACTGGGCGATTCATCCGTCTACAGAGGCAAAAACGCCTTTTACAGTATCAGGTAAAAAACAGGATCAAGGTACAAGGTAAACTACCTTGATCCTTGTTCCTTTGTCTTTTTACATAAATTTGAACAATCGATACCGGAGAGATTCAATCCGGCCTTTATCTTTGGTAAGGAAAAATATTTTTGCTTCTTTCTTTCTCTCATCTTTATCATTTGTAACAGATAATACTTCCGCATCGGTGAGAAATTTAACGGCATTTTGAAAATTCAATCGTGAAAGGGCTTCTGCCTTCGATATTTCTCCTTTCTTGTACATCTTTGTCCCCAGCTTATGAATCCTTTTCACAAGATCCTTTTCCCGCCTTTTCTTGTCTTTGAGTTGTGACGAACTTCTCATGGCAATCCAATAGGATTCAATATAATTATGAATAAGGCCGGCAAAGGGAACCAGATTCGTTCTCCCTCTGCCTTTCACCTCTATCCACGCCTCATTATCAACCTCCCTGCCTACAATCATGCCTGTATCATGTATATACGACAGGACGCCATTTACCTCTTCCACATCGTCTATATTTTCATCAAAGATAAATTCATGTCTAAATAATCTCTTAAAGAAACTATAATCCTCCATGATCTTCGAGAGAGGGATCACATCTTCACTGGTGGAAAGAATGGATGTAGCAACAAAAGAAAGGGGAACAAAGAAATGAAGAATATTATTCTTATAATATTCCAGATTCATCCTCTTGTCATCATCCACGGAATATATGATTTCTTCGAACTCATCCTCCTCATCTTCATCCGGACCCATCTTCGAGATGTGACCTAACGATTCAAACCGGCTCAAGGCATCGATCAGGGCCTTTTCTTTATTTGCGAATGTAGAAGAAAATCTTACCTTTTTATAGACGAGGTAGTCATAAAACTCATCCAGAATATTCATCAAATCATCGTGGGATATTCCTCTCCGATAATGAGAGAGCAGTCCAGCAGCCAAGAGCGATAATGGCGACACGACGGATATCTTATTGATTTCCCCTACAATTTCATAACCAATTTTCCTGTAGAAACCCTGCCTTTCCGATACATTCATTCCCTCAATTTGTATTTCTTCAGCAGCAAGATACGACTTCAGCAATATAGGTTCACCTACGTTAAGGTAAACGCTACCATAACGTTTCTTTAACAACTTTCTACTTTTCAACAAAGATGATGTCTTTTCTTTTTCTTTTCTGGCCCCTCCAATCTCTTTTAAATAAGATTTCTCTTCTATAACGGTATCATACCCTATATACACAGGAATAATAGCAAGATCATCACAGGAGCCTTCTCTGTATGCCTGAATGATCATCGAGAGTAAACCATACTTTGGCATGATCATCTTGCCGGTACGGCTCCTGCCCCCCTCAATAAAGAACTCTATGGGGAAACCCTCCTGTAAGAGTATTTTCATATACCGGGCAAACACTTCTCCATATAAGATATCTTTTCTGAAAGTTCTGCGTAAGAAAAAGGCACCCGATTTCCTGAAGATGTGCCCCATGGGCCAGAACATCAGATTGGTCCCGGCAGCGACAAAGGGCATCTGGATGTTGTTGTGGTAAAAAACGTAAGAAAGAAAAAGATAATCGATATGACTTCTATGACAGGGCACGATAACAAAGGGCATCTTTCTGGAAACATCCCTCATTTTCACGAGTCCCTCTTTATCAATTACAACACCATCATAGATATCATTCCACAGCCAGGTCAGTACTTTATCCCACACTCCGATGTAGGCTTCATTATAATCGGCTGCTATCTCGAAGAGATATTTTTTTGACTGCTTCAAGATGTCTTCATAATCTTTATTCTCCCTCGCCGCTATATCTTTCATATATGAAGCAAGTCCGTCATCCCTCAGAACTATTTCAATCAGCTCTTCCCTGGATTTTAAAACAGGCCCTACAATCGCCCTTTTTTCCTTATCAATTCTTTCAATCAACCTTCTTCTTAAAAGGTAGGAAACCGTTTCCGTGTCTAAGGATGAGCCGCTGTTTTTTTCTAAAAATTCGACGAGATTAACCGGTTCCGATGGTATGATAAAGGCCTTTTTAGAAAATCTCATGAAATTGATCAGTCTTCTTATCGTTCCAGGATTCTCAACTTCGCCAAACAGGAGATCTGTTAAGGTTTTATCCTTTTTTTCTCTCCTCCGGCCATAGGCTACCATCAGCGGTACGAGATATACGGGAACATCCAGTTCTTTTTGTGCGCAAATTAATTCAACTAAAGGATCTTTGACAAATTTACTCCCAATAAACTCCGATCCACGGAGGTATATAATGGAAGTATTCTTTTCCTTAGCTGTTTTTTTTAAAATCTTCCGTTTGTAAGGGTTATGAAAGATGCGGGACAAAAAAACCTTGAAGGCGACGGTAAAGGGCTGCCAGAGAATCATACTGATTCCATGACAATAGACGGGTCTGCTTATATCCTCTCGCCTGGAAAGATTCCAGAGAATCAAGGAATTTAACTGACTCTTATTTTTCAGGGCATAAATAACAACTCCCTTTTGCGAAAGATTCTTCAGATCTTCCACATAATATTCTTCAGCCATTTTTACTCTGGACAGAACCTTTTCAAACAGCCACAACAGGGGAGATTTTTTCTGGTCATATATAGAACCACTGTAATATTCCCTGACTTTATTTCTCCATGATTGTCTCATTGATTCCATTGTTTTATGTAAGTTTTACAACCTCTACTGATCGCTCAACGGGAAATCATCGGGGAATCTCTTGATCATATGTCTTCTCACATATTCTTCAATTTCCCTGAACGTGGAAAAAGTCATCGCCCGATCAAGCAATTCCCTGGATTCTTTTAACGTGGAACCTCTTATGATCTTCTTTACGCGTGGTATGGCCAGAGGAGTCATGCTTAATTCATCCAGGCCAAGGCCAAGGAGAATCAGCGAATAGGCAGATTCTCCTGCCATTTCCCCGCACATGGCAACCTTAATTCCCGCATTATGCCCAGCTTCAACAACCAGCTTAATTAACCGTAATATGGCTGGGTGAAGGGGTTCATATAGATAAGTTACTCTCTCATTGACCCTGTCAATTGCCAGGGAATACTGTATCAGATCATTTGTGCCGATACTGAAAAAATCCACTTCCTCTGCCAGCTTATCTGCCATCATAACGGCAGATGGCACCTCTATCATGATACCGATCTCTATATTTTCGTCTATAGGAATACCTTCAGCTGAAAGATCATGTTTTACTTCTCTCAAGATCTTTTTAGCTTCTTGAATCTCCGCAACGCCGGAAATCATGGGAAAGAGGATCTTCGTTTTTCCATATGCACTGGCGCGCAGGATAGCCCTCAACTGCACCTTGAACAATTCAACCTCATGAAGACAAAACCTGATGCCCCGTAATCCCATTGCGGGATTCATCTCTTCAGCCAGCCTCGCGTCGGAGACAAACTTATCTCCTCCAAGATCAAAGGTCCTGATGGTCGACCATTTAACACCATCACCCTCTACCACCCTCTTGTAGCTGGAAAAATGTTCCTCTTCTGTCGGAAGCTGTTCTTTGTTGATATAAATGAATTCCGTCCTGTAGAGACCGACGCCGTCAGTTCCGTGACTAACCGCGGAGGGAATCTCTTCAATAAATTCTATATTTGCACCGATATCTATTCTGTGGTTATCCATAGTTATGGCGGGAAGACTGGCATCTTTAATGAGATCTTCCGCCATAACCTCGTAGTGTTTCTTCTTGTCTTCGTATCGTTTTAATATCTCCGGGTCGGGATTAATAATAACCACACCTGCCGTACCGTCAACGATGACCCTGTCCCCGGTCTGAACTTCATTTGTAATATTTTCCAATCCTACAACCGCCGGGATTTCCACAGATCTTGCTATAATAGCCGTATGGGATGTCTTTCCGCCGATATCCGTAGCAAAGCCCAGGACTTTCTCAACATTTATCTGAACTGTATCAGCAGGAGACAGATCCCTTGCGATTATGATGATTTCTTCATCTATCTCCGAGATACTCTCACACGTCTTTCCGGAGAGATTCCTTAAAATTCTATCGCCAACATACTCTACATCATTTATTCGTTCCCTTAGATATTCATCCTCCATCTTTCTGAATATCTCCCTATACTTAGACAAGGTCAACTTTAACGCCCACTCGGAATTGATACGTTGCTCTCTTATATTTTCCACTGTCTCGCGAACGAACATTCTATCCTTAAGGATCATGATGTGGACGTCAAGAAATATCGGGTCGATACCCTCCTTGTTACTTATTTTCTCTTTTATATCCAACAGCTCTTGCCCGGAATCCTTCAAAGCCTTTTTAAACCTTTTGACTTCATTTGAAACAAGGGTGTTCGTTTTCAGCTTGTAGTAAGGTGTCTGGAAATCCGGGCAATTGAACAGATAAGCCTTGCCACTGATTATGCCGGGGGATACACCAATTCCCGAAAGAACAGATGTTTTTTTCATCTCATTAGTAACCAACTTAATCTTCTCCAAATTTATCATCTATAAGTGTTTCGAGTTCTTCGACGGCATCACGGGCATCTTCACCCTCTGCAATAACCATGATACTACATCCCTTGGGACATGCAAGAGTTAATATCCCCAGGATACTCTTGCCGTTAATTTCATTGCCATCCCTTTCAAACAATATTTTTGATTTATATTTGGTTGCCACATTAACTATCATCGCAGCGGCTCTCGCATGCAACCCTAATTCATTTTTCAAGACAAATGTTTTTGTTTCTTTCATTTCACACAGCTACTATCAAAAAAATAATAGAAGTCCCGTAAAGTATGACCAGAGGAGAAATGCCCTTTTTTACCATCCAGAAACAAAGCAGGATAATTATCAATAGCAGGATTCTTGCAAAACCACCTGCCTCACATGCATATGGCACAGGTGGAATCGCAATTATTGCACCTGCCAGAATCCCGAGAAGAATCACCGATATCCATCTTATCTTTCTGGACATTTCCGGCAGATTAAGTACCCTGATAAAATTAATGGCACCCTTTCCATCCCTGTATCCTTCAATAAATCCCCTCAATCTCACCCATATGTGAAATGAATTATACAGGAGAAGAAATATCAGAGGAGCTACAAGGAACCCCTTAATTGCCATAATGACTCCGACAACGGCTGATAACGGCTTCAAGGCACCCCAAAAAAAGGGATCTCCAATAGCTGCATACGGTGCCATGAGTGCTTTTTTTAAATTTACCACTTCCACACAATCACTGTTTTCACAGGACTCTTCCTCCAGCTTCACGACGGAACCTATAATCGGCCCTGATAAACAGGGGTGTGTAGAAAACAACTCAAGGTGTCTTTTTAAAATACGGGAACGATGTTCCCTGTTTCTTCCCGATTTTTTAACGAAAGGAATGAGAGAAAACGCAAAACCTATATTCTGCATACTGGAAAAGTTCCATGAAGACTGAATAGAAAGTGATCTTAAAAAAATTTTTACCAGATCACTGGTACTTACCTCTTCTGATTTAGTATGTTCCTTAAAATCGGCCATTCCTGATTTGCTACGCCTGCTCTTCTATTTCTTCATCAATTTCATACTCATAACCGCTTAATTTTTAGAATATTTCCACTAACATGATTAAAATACTAAGTCAATTATTCTACACATCTTCTTTACTTTTTTATATACTTTTTTATTGACACGAAATATTTTTTCTGTTAGATAGCGCCAGCTTCACATAAATTGTAAGCAACAGGAAATCGGGATACTAACCTTACAAAGGTTGATTTACCAAGGTACCCCGAATTTTTTTGAAAAATTTCAGAAAGGGGGTGATTCCCATGGTTTGTCAAACCATAAAGGTCGGCACTGAATGTGCCTTCATGACTAAGAAAGGATGCGGATTTAATGGTGGAAGTTGCTATCAAATCATAGATAAGTGTGAGGGTTGCGCTAAGATTTTAGAGCATCCTACAGGAAAATATTGTATGGTTTATCCTGACCCTGCCAGCAAATGGGCTATCGGAGGATGTTCTGCGGCAACACATCTCAAAAAAGCTATAGCCGGAGAAGACCAGAAAATTAACCCATTGAAGGCCTCAAAAAGAGGCGGTCGCAAATAGCAAAAAGGGGACAGGCTACTTTTTTGTCTAATAAAAAGTAGCCTGTCCCCTTTTACTTTATAATCTTTCTTATCTCCCTCAGTTTCTTCTTAACATCACCCAATATTCTATAATGATCATCGTCCATGCCGAATCTTTCCTTCTTCATATTGGATAGCCGCTTTTTCGCCCCGGCAATTGTGAACATGTCTTCATATAAAAGGATCTTGATTGTTAACAATTCCTCAACATCTTTTCGTCTGTAAAGACGTTGATCAGACCTGGTACGTATTGGCTTTACCGTTTTGAACTCAGATTCCCAAAATCGTATGACATAAGGCTCAACACCAAGTATTTTCCCAACCTCACCTATACGAAAATATGATTTATCGGGAATCGTAACGCTCATCAGTTAGCTTTCCCCTGCCGCAAATCTAAAAGTCACTGACTATTCCAGCACTTTTTTCAATATCTGACTTGCTTTAAATGTTAAAACCTTTCTCGCGGAAATCAATATTTCCTCACCGGTCTGCGGATTTCTTCCTTTCCGAGCCTTTTTTTCCCTCACAGCGAAGCTGCCAAATCCGGCAACCTTTATCTTTTCACCACGGGCAAGGTTATCTTTCATAATTTCAAAAACGTGCTCTACCATTTTGGCAGAATCCTTTTTTGAAAAACCCAATTTATCATGAACATTCTGAACAATATCATTCTTCGTCATCGTTTCCATCCTTAAATATCCATCCCCCTGATTTTAGCATCCGTTGAATCAACAATTTTCTTTATAATTCTCTCGTGCACCTCACTTACTTCTTTATCCGTCAGAGTCCTGTCAGGAGAACGATAGGTAAATCTTACGGCAAGGCTCTTTCTTCCTTCAGGAACACCTGTACCGTAATATACATCAAAAATTTCTATATTTTCAAGCAATTCTTCGCCTTTTTCCAACGCAAGTATCAATATTTCTTTACTTTCCATCGTCTTGCCAATTACAAATGCCACATCCCTTGAAACAGACGGAACACGTGGAATTTCTCTGTATAACATTTTCTTTGAAAACAGGTCTAAAAGCATGAGAAGATCAAGCTCAAAAACAACAGCCCTCGGCGTTATATCCATTTTCTCAAGAACTTTCGGGTGAATCTCTCCTAAAAACCCTGTCTCTTTATTACCTGCCAGGATTCTGCAGGATCTACCCGGATGGAGAAAATCTAAATCAATATCAGATTTGAACTCAATATCGTGAATCCCAAGGGCATCAAAAAGATTTTCAACACATCCTTTTAAATCATAAAAATCGGAAAGCAACCCTTTAAAGTGCCAGAGATCATCATATCGTGAACCGGTAAGGAGAGCGCCAATTCTCTCCTCTTCGACAGGAAGTTCACCTTTCTCTTTGCCGATGAAAACTTTACCTGTTTCAAATATCTTCAGATCAAAATTCCCAACATTCACATTTTTTCTCATTGTATCAAGGAGACCGTATACCAGACCTGTCCTCATAACAGATATGTCTTCTACGAGAGGATTTTTAATCCTGACAAATCTTCGGCTTTTATCATCCCCCTTAAAACGAAGGATGTTTGCCGATTCAGGGGTAGTAAAGCTGTAATTTATTACCTCCGAGTAACCATAACCGTTAAGTATAATTCTTATATCATCTGTCAGGGTTTTCTTTCTATCCTTCACCTCTGATCCTGACGAAGCCGAGGGAATGGAAATGGGAACATTGTCATATCCGTAAAGTCTCGAAATCTCCTCAATCAGGTCTATTTCTCGTGAAATATCGACCCTGAAACCTGGAGGGGTCACGGTATAGTCCCCTTCACCAGGCTTCGATAAACTCAGCCGAGACGACTTTTTCACCTTCATTTCAAGGCTTTCCAGAATATTTTTCATTTCTTCGGCATCGATTTCTGTACCCAGGATTTCATTAACCCTGTGAACCCGGAGAGGAATATCCTTAGCCGTTTTGATCTTTTTCGGATACTCATCAATCAGGTTTTTACAAATCGATCCATCTGAAAGTTCTGCTATCAGTTGGGCAGCCCTGTTTAAAGCCCTTGTGATACCTTCAGGATCTACTCCACGTTCAAAACGGAAGGCGGCATCTGTACCCATTCCAAGCCGCTTTGACGACCTGCGAATTGTCGAAGGATCAAAATAGGCACTTTCCAGAAGCACCGTTTCAGTATCATCCACTACCTCAGAATTCAATCCACCCATAATACCCGCTACGGCAACAGGTTTAACACCATCACATATCATTAATGTATCAGCACTCAATACCCGTGTTTTCTCGTCAAGAGATATAAACCCTTCTCCTTCTGACGATCCCCTGACAACGATCCTTCCTTCTTCCAGGTACCTGAAATCAAAAGCATGTAAAGGCTGACCAAACTCCATCATAACAAAATTTGTTATATCAACTATATTATTAATCGCGCGCAGACCCACCGATTCAAGTCTCATCCGTATCCAACCTGGGGACGGTTTGACTTTGACATTTTTGATCATCCTGGCAGTATATCTGGGACACAGATCGGGATCCAGTATTTCCACGGAAGTCAAATCATTGATGTCATCTTCTCCTTCAGACAAATCTATCCGGGGATATCGTACTTTCTCACCCGTTATTGCGGCAATCTCTCGCGCTACGCCAATAATACTTAGACAGTCAGACCTATTAGGTGTAATTCCTATATCAAGAGATATATCTTTCAAGTTAAGGGCAGAGGTAAGATCCGCGCCCAGGGTTAGATCTTTCGGCAACATCATGATACCGGTGGCATCTTCGCCAATTCCAAGCTCCTCCTCGGAACAAAGCATGCCCTTGGAAGGCTCCCCTCGCAATCTTGAACTTTTGATTATATAGCCACCGGGTATTGTTGCTCCAACCTTTGCAAGAGGAACAATGTCGTCTACATGGATGTTTTTAGCGCCGCATACAACAGGAAACGTTTCCTCGCCTGTTGTAACCTTACATAAAGAAAGCTTCTCAGAATTGGGATGTGGCTTTATGGAAAGAATTTGGGCAACAACAACACCGGAAAATCCGGGGCTCACTTCATCAATGGAATCTACTTCAAGCCCTGCCATCGTTAATCTGTCGGCCAGTTCTTCAGGGCTTAATTCAATATCAATATAATCTCTTAACCATCTGAGACTTACCTGCATACTTCTTCCAGTCTCCTAAAACTGTTTCAAGAACCTCTGATCATTCTCATAAAACAATCGAATATCCGATATACCGTACTTAAGCATGGCAATTCTTTCCACTCCGAGGCCAAAGGCAAAACCTGAAACTTTTTCCGGATCGTAACCTACTATCTTAAAGACTTCAGGATCAACCATACCGGAACCCAGAATCTCCAGCCATCCACTCTGCCCGCAGACCCGACAGCCGACACCATTGCACATAACACACTGGATATCAACCTCTGCACTTGGTTCGGTAAACGGGAAAAAACTTGGACGAAATCTAAGGACTGTATCTTTACCGAAGACCTCTTGAAGGAAAAACGTTAAAATACCTTTAAGATCACCAAATGTGATCCCTTTGTCTACAAGAAGTCCTTCAATCTGATGAAACATGGGGGTGTGTGATATATCTGAATCGGGTCTGTATACCTTGCCGGGCGATATGATCTTCACCGGGGGTTGCTGTTTTTCCATAACCCTGATTTGAACAGGGGAAGTGTGCGTGCGGAGAACAATATCTTCCTCCACATAAAATGTATCCTGCATATCCCTGGCGGGATGATCTTTCGGAATATTCAGGGCTTCAAAATTGTAATAATCAAATTCTACCTCGGGACCTTCTACAACGGCAAATCCGAGGTTCGAAAAAATTTCGCATATCTCACTGGAGATTCTGGTTATAGGATGGATTCTTCCGTGCTTTACACCTCTCCCTGGAAGGGTTACATCAATCTTCTCTTCCTGCAGGACTTCATCTTTTCTTACAACATCAATATCCCGTAACAGATTTTCTATCTGCGTAGAAAGGGCCTCTTTTATGACGTTGGAAAGTTTTCCAAGGAGGGGTCTTTCTTCAGCAGAGACATCCTTTAATTTTCGAAGAAATTGAGTAAGAAGTCCTTTCCTGCCAAGGTACTTCGTCTTTATTGCCAGAATTTCTTCTCTGCTCCCTGCAGAATCCAGTTCTACACTCGCTTTTTTCTGTAGCTCTTCGAGCCCTTTGTTCATGCAGCCTGCTCACCTTTAACAATATTCACTACCTTTAAAAAGTCCTGAGGATGGTTGACTGCAAGATCGGCAAGTATCTTTCTGTCTATTTCTACACCTGCCTTCTTGATCCCGTCCATGAACTTGCTATACGAAATACCATGCATTCGGGTGGCAGCATTTATCCTTGCTATCCACAACTTCCTGAAATCTCTTTTACGTACTTTTCTATCTCTGTAGGCAAACTTCATCGCCCTATCTACTGCTTCGGTAGCGACTCTGTATAACCTGCTCCTCGCTCCAAAATATCCTTTTGCCAGCTTAAGGATCTTTCGCCTCTTCTTTTTGGCATTTACGCTTCTTTTAACTCTACCCATCGTTATCAGTACTCCCAATATTTATTCGTTAAGCTATTTTTATTTATTAGATTCCCGCCTCCGCGGGAATGACAAAACCGCGGAAATTCAAGTTTTGACAATACTGTCAATAAACCTTAAACTCTTTAGCCTTTAGCCTTTGCGGCATCATGCATAGGGAATTAATTTTTTAATTCCCTTTATGTCACTCTTATCCAGAAAATCCGCCTTTCGAAGAGTTCTTTTTCTCTTACGCTTTTTCTTAGTGAGGATATGGCTTGCATAAGCCTTACTTCTCTTTACTTTTCCTGTCCCTGTAAGGCTGAATCTCTTGGCAGCTCCTCTGTGTGTTTTGATTTTCGGCATTTAGTTACCTCTTCATTGTTGTTTCTTTGGAGACACAATCATAACCATATTTCTACCTTCGAGTCTCGGATGTTGATCTATACTGCATAAATCTTCCAATTCATTTTTTATTTCTTCCATTATTTTTCTTCCACGATCACTATATATAATCTCCCTGCCCCTGAACATCATGGTTATCTTCACTTTATTGTTTTGAGCCAGGAATCTCTTAATGTGTTTGAGCTTGACCTGCTTGTCATGTTCTTCCGTTTTAGGCCGGATCCGAATCTCTTTTAATTGAACGGTGGTCTGACTCTTCTTTGCCATATGAAGTTTTTTAGTCTGCTGATACCTGTGCTTCCCATAGTCCATAATACGACAGACCGGCGGAGAAGAACCGGGGGCCACTTCCACAAGATCAAGTCCCGCTTTGGCCGCCTCCTCCAGAGCATCCGCAAAAGGTATGATCCCCAACTGATTACCATCAGCATCAATCACCCTCACACTCTCTGCCCTGATTTCCTTATTAATTTTATAGTGCTTAGCTATGTGCCACCTCCTATGGAGTTTCAAGTTCTAAGTTTCAGGTTTCAGGTTTTGGGTTTCAAGTTTTAACTTTAAACTTGGAACTTGAAACTTGAAACTATCTCCTCACTCATACTTGCTGCATTTTTCCTTTACGAGTGATACAAAATCACCGACACTCATAGAACCCAGATTTTCCCCGTCTCTCTGTCGAGGTGAAATTGTTCCGGATTCAACCTCCCTGTCACCGATAACCAGCATATAGGGAATTTTTTGCATCTGCCCTTCTCTGATCTTATACCCCAGCTTTTCGTTTCTGAAATCCCTCTGGACGCGTATATCCGCATCTAATAACTGTGTATAAACCTCTTCTCCGAAAGGACTGTGTCTGTCCGTAACCGTCAGAATTACCGCCTGAACGGGTGAAAGCCACACAGGAAAGGCACCTGCATAATGTTCAATCAGTACCCCCATAAATCGCTCTATAGCACCCAGTATTACCCTGTGAAGCATCACCGGTCTGTGTTTTTCTCCATCAGGACCAATATAATTAAGATCAAATCTTTCAGGTAATGTGAAATCGCATTGTATTGTCGCGCACTGCCACTTCCTCTTGAGGGCATCCTTCAACTTAAAATCTATCTTTGGCCCGTAAAAGGCACCATCACCCTCATTAACATCATAGACTATTTTATTATCCTTAAGGGCCTGTTCCAGAGCCGCTGTGGCTAATTCCCAGTCCTCATCGGAGCCTATCGAGTCTTCAGGCCTTGTACTCAATTCAACCTCGTATTCAAAGCCGAATACCTTCATCGCATCAGCAACAAAATTGGCAATAGCTCTTATTTCCTTATTGAGTTGCTCCGGAGTACATAATATATGGGCATCGTCCTGAGTAAACTGCCGGGCACGCATAAGCCCGTGGAGAACACCGGTCTTTTCATGCCTGTGGACCGTACCAAGTTCAAAATACCTGATAGGTAAATCCCTGTAGCTTCGTATTTTCGACTTATAGATCAGCATATGGGCAAGACAGTTCATCGGCTTTATCCCATATAGTTGACCTTCTACTTCGGTAAAATACATATTCTCACGATAATGGTCGAAATGGCCGGACTTCTTCCATAGATCACCCTTCAGGATCTGAGGTCCCATAACAATATCGTAACCACGTTTCAAGTGCTCTTTCTTCTCCCAGTCCTCGATAATCGTTCTCAACAGAGCCCCTTTGGGATGGAATATAATCAGCCCCGGCCCAACTTCATCGTTTACCTGAAACAGGTCGAGTTCCCTCCCCAGCTTTCGGTGATCCCTCTTTTTTGCCTCTTCGACCACCCTTAGATACTCGGCTAATTCCTCTTTGCTCGAAAACCCCGTACCATATATACGCTGGAGCATCTTATTCTTTTCGTCACCGCGCCAGTATGCCCCCGCTACATTTATAAGCTTAAATGCCTTGATCATACCGGTAGAAGGTATATGGGGACCCCTGCACAGATCAACAAAATCACCCTGGCTGTAAAGACTAACTTCTGTAACATCGGCGGGAAGATCGTTCAAAAGTTCGACCTTGTACGACTCTCCTTTTTCCTGAAACAGGGCAACGGCTTCTTCTCTTGACACTTCTTTACGTATAAAGGAATGATCGGCTGATATAATCTCCGCCATCTTTTTTTCTATCTTTTCGAGATCTTCCGGAGTAAACGTATCCTCATATTCAAAATCATAATAAAATCCGTCTTCAATGGAAGGACCTATGGTAACCTTGACCCCTTTAAAAATATCCTGAACTGCTTCAGCCATTACATGAGATATGCTGTGTCGCAGTACAGCCAATCCTTCTTGGGAATTAATATCTATAACTTCTATAGACGCATCCTCCTCAATAGGAAAACTTAAATCTACCATAGTATTATTGACCCTGGCCACTACGGCGGATTTAAGCACATCTTCCTTCCTGGATGATATAATCTCCTTAACCGTTTTCCCCGCGGGTTCCTTTACAACGGAACCATTGGGCAATGTAGCCTGAATTTCTTTCATGATACAATCCCCAATCGGTTAAAAGAAATTAAATGATTAGATCTATAGGGTATTTAACACTTACGATTAAAGAAAGGGCATCATCGGTTAATATCTTCTTGATGCCCTCCCATATATCTACATGTCAACCTGTTTATGGTAGGCACGCAGGGATTTGAACCCTGGACATCCACCGCGTCAGGATGGCGCTCTCCCCCTGAGCTACGTGCCTATATGTTACTTTATCTTTATAAAACACCGCATTCGCATAACAATAAAAAGCATTTATGTCAAGAAATTTTATCAATTCCATGCTTGAATGTGACAAATATTTCCCCTCGATATGACTCCCTAAACCCTATATATTATTCCCATTTATGAGCTTTATTCCTCTAAATATATAATTGAATCCAGAAATCACTGTTAATAAAGCAGTTGCCAAATAAATGATTTTAATCACTCCCGGGTTCAGATAACCTGGCAAATTATTAAAAGCAAGTACAAGGAAAATGGTAAGAAATTGGAAGACCGTTGTCACCTTACTCACGAAAGCCGGCCGAACTTCAAAGGAAATCGACATGAGAGAAAGTACTGAAATACCAAAAAGAATTATAAAATCTCTACTTATGATGATTACCGTGAGCCAGCCCGGAATAACACCCAGAACGGACAGGGTAATAAAAGAAGAAGCTATCAATGCCTTATCGGCCAGTGGGTCCAGATACGAGCCTAAAATCGTTTTTTGTTTTAGAATCCTCGCGAAAAAACCGTCAAGCCCATCGGTAATGCAGGCGACAACAAAGACAATCAAGGCCTTGGGAAAATCACCTTTTATTAAAAAGATAACGGTAACCGGTACCAGTACGATACGAAACAGAGTCAATAAATTGGGAATATTCATATCTGTAATTTGGATTATAGAATTAATTTAGAATTCAAATTTAGCTTTTGTCCCTTTCCTTATTCCAATCAACCCAGTCATTCCTGTCTTCTTCTTCCGTAAAATCCCTTGGTTTCTCGGCTATACCATCCGCCCGAATTCTGATCTGCTGCATCGATTTAATAATATATGTCCACTCTTCCATTGTTACTTTCGTTGGTCCAGGAACAGGTTTCGGGCCTTCAACCCTATGGGGAGTTGTATATACTTTTTGAATGTCTGCCGGTGTTTTGGCCTTTTCACCACCCGTAACGGCAACCTTACCATCGTAAACCCTTACCAGTGCCGATTTATCATCATAAACATTCATTCTATAAATTGTACCTCTCACACCGGCAACAGCATTTTCACTCGACACTTCAAAGCTCGATTTCACACCAAGGGTTTTGCTGACATTCGCCCACGTTTTTCCGAGGACAATATTAAATTTAACATCTCTTGTCGTCGTCTTTTCGCATACCTTAATCTTCACAATTCTAAAGCGTGTACTGTCGGCAAATCGCAATACGGATTCATCCGGCAAGGTTATCTCCATCCTTGATTTGGGGCCTGTCTTTACCTGGTCACCATCCACAAGAATACTGTTCACCCTCAATGGACACCATATATCCTTCCCTGCCGGCATAAACTCCGCTGAACCTTCGACCAGGGCAACCCGCGCTTCACCTTCCCCTATCTTAACCGTTACTGGTCTCCTCGCACCCGCATCTTGCACAAAGAAAAAGATAAGAAAAAATATAACCGCATATATCGTCCTAACTTTCATATTTTTCACTCCATTGTTCTTTTAAAACAAGATTTTTCATATTACCGCAACCCCAGGAAATTACGTTTTTTGGGAGGAGGACCTCCCGGAAAATCGGGACCATTGGGAAGAGTTGACATGGCTTTATCCACGATCTCATAAGCAGCTGACTCGGACGTCTGACACGATTTCATCTCGAGACCTTTCCTGGTAAAATCATAATCCCTCTTTATCACTTTGCAGCTTGTCTTCCACAGTGTTTCACCCGTCTGCGCGCTTCTCAACTCAAAGAAAACAGAGACAGTGGTAGGTGCATAAACAAAGACAAAAGACGTCTTCCACTCGGCAAGGGTACAGTACATAACAGCGTCTACACCCAGAATTTCTCCAACAGCCTCCGGGGGAATATCTTTATCTGCACACGCTGTACTTTTTCCACAAATCCGGGTTAGTTTATCGTCAACTACCTGTAACGGTATCTTGGGATATCCCTTGAAATACAGTTCTTCGAGAATGGCTTCCCTTAGTATCAGGGCAGCCTGGGTATCATTTGTTTTATTTTTAACGGGCAGCAATGCTACAAGTCTTATACCTTTTTTATCGTAATCGGGAATGATTGTCCGAAAGATTTTAGAGCCACAACCGAAAATAAAACAAACAATTATAATAAGTAACAATATCTTCCTAAGTCTATATCGTAACATTCACACTCCTAA
>CAZKGS010000009.1:1966-7071 GCA_964552105.1 uncultured Syntrophaceae bacterium | reverse complement strand
CGCTTGTTATATCCAGTGAAAAGCCTTTAAATTTTTTTACGGCCAGCTTATCGGCAAGTGACATAGCGCTTCCCTCTACTTCAACATCCATTCTGGCCATACCCGATTCCATCTTCCGGACGTAAACATTTTTTACCCCTCGCACCTCATTTTTCAATACATCCTTCAATCTCATAAAATCAGAGTAGCTCTTTATCTGCCGAACCGTCAAGGCAATCAGACTCGTTGAGCTTGTTTCCGCCTGCCACTTATCAATAATCTGCGCTTTCAAGCTCTCTGCCAGTTTTTCTGCCGCTTTCTTAATGGCCTCTGTTCCGCCTGTAATATCATCTATATGAACAGCCGCCGCATGCTCACTGGCCGAAGCAATAACCATTCCGTTATCTGTTCTGATGGCCCGCGCCGTCACATTCGCCTGCAACGATTTCATCGCCGTTCCTGCAACATTTCCTGCATACTTGGCAAATGCCTTCCCTACAATAACAAGTTCCGCGTCAACCCGGCCTCCAAGACGTGCCGCGGCACTATTGCTCAAATCTGATCTTCTCAGGGTAATGCCCTTGATCTTACCCTCCAGTGAAGCACGATCAACAAATGTAAATCCATCTTTCAGGAAATTCGATTGAATAACATTCTCACAGATCGAAAGATCTACTGAATCCCAAAAGTAGTATGGATGTATCTGCCCTACATTTTGTTCCGCAACAAGAACCATAATTCTGGGCATTCCCTTTCGTGCCATAAGAAAACCCAGGGCCTGGAGATCATTTTTTATGCTTCCTAATGATACAGTGGCCCTTATTTTAACCCTGTAAAGGTTATCGCTCACATTTTCTTTTAAAATCCTGTAGTTCTGAATATAACCCTGCGATTTTGAATAAATACTATCATTAATAACCACAAAATTCTCTACTACCGTCTCCGAAGATATAATCGTACCAACCGCCTGTTCCACCGCTTTTCTGAGAGAATCATTTATAGCATTGTCTCTTGCCAGGGCCATATCATTATTAATCACTACACCTGCACCTTCGGCCTCGATTATCCTTGTATTTATTTCCTGCTGGGGAAATACTTCAACAGGATACGAAAGCACACAAAACAATAACACGGCAAAGAAAGCAAAAAATAATTTTTTCAAGATATAATCCTCCTTATTATACTTCTGTATCTTCTGCATCCCTCTTTAATTTCTCTATCTCCTCCCTGATAATCTTCTCAGCAATCCGGGGGAACATCTCTCGCGCGATTTTCTCGGAAACCTCGGAAATTCTTTTTATTATCTCATCATTCAATATTTTGTCGTATCGATAATTTTCCGGGGTTTCTTCAATAACATTGCTCAATTTGTATATTCTATCATTTTCTTTCAATATTCTGCCGTCTATGATTATCTCTTTGTCTGCCGTTAAAAATTCATTTTCTTTATTATAATGTTCGGCTTCAAAATTACGGAAAACTTTTTCCGCACCTTCTCCCGGCTGAGCCATCTGCGTCACCTCTTCATCTATTACATTCCATACTTCTTGAGCTATCATACCTTTACAATCACTTCAAGAAGTTTCATTTCTTTCAACTCGCAGGATGATAGTTTTCAAAACCATGATTTTTAGCGCTTTCATCCTTTCGTGATAAAAAAAGGGGGCTAAAACTCTCGCGAATTTCAGCCCCTTAATTCCTAATCCTCTAATCCTGATATTAGTGCGCTTCCTGCATGGCCAGGTGAATATATATCATCGTCAGCATCATGAAAACAAGTGTCTGGATAATCGATGTAAATATCATGAGGATAACAACAGGCATAGGCACAAGAAAGGGAACCAGCATGAGAACAATGCCCAACACAAGATCTTCACCCATGATATTTCCGAAAAGTCGTACCGAAAGAGAGATAATACGGGCAAAATGACTTACGACCTCAATGGGCATCATAATAGGTATCAACCACCAGACTGGTCCTAAAAATTGTTTTATGTATTTAAAACCATGAATCCGTACTCCAACGACATGGGTCGTCACAAATACAACCAGTGTCATGGAAAGTGTCGTATTGAGATTGGCTGTCGGAGATTCAAACCCCGGAATAATACCCAGCAAATTAGAAACCAGAATAAAAACAGCTACTGTTCCAACGAGAGGGAAAAACTTAAGCCCTTCCGGTCCCATTGTATCGATGAGCAGAGTTTTAACGCCATCCACCACTACTTCGAAAGCATTCTGCATCCTGCCCGGATAGATATCAAGCCCCCGAGTCGCCAGAAAAGACAATACAATCAAAAACAACATGGTAAACCAGGTATACGTCACATGGGGAGGGAAATACGGATTATCTAAAAATAACAAGGGATGCATTTTTTTCTCTGAACCTCCTTAAAGGGTTTTTTTTTACATTATCAATCAGCACAGTGAGTATAACACTTACAACAACAATTGAAAGACCAAGTATCAACCCAATCATGCTCACAGGCATCTGAGTTATAACGAAGAAAAGTACAACTCCGGTGACGATGAACCTCATGAAATATCTTACCAGCACATATTGTTTCGGTTTGGCCGTATCAGAAAACTGTTGGAAGAGATTTGTCAAATCCCTTGAAAGCCAGTGAAAGTTTGCAATACTGATAAGACCACCAAGCAGGATACCAAGAGCAAAACCGTATGATAAGAAAACGAATCCGAGAACCAGGCATATTCCTAAAACTACCCAATTCACCAGCTCAATTTTTTTTTGCAGTGCCGCTTTTTTTATGTGCTTCATCCTTTGTTTCTCTGTCCGGCTCCTTGGCATCGGATGCAAGTCTCTTTATAAAAACATAATAATTTCTGAAACCAGCGGCGATTCCTATTACCAGAAACAGTATCGTGAATATATTACCCGTTCCAAGTTTCCGGTCAATATATAACCCGAGGAAAAGACATCCAAAGACCGCAAGGACCAAGGCAATGCCCAGGCTGCTGGCATATGCCATCTCGAATAGTATTATCTTTTTCTTTTTCTTTTCACTCATTGACGAAACGTGCTGTTAGCACAAAGAATTGGGCAAGTCAAACAACTTTTCGAACTTTCTTTTATCCGACTTGCGGTTTACGTTTTACGAATTACGATCCCCGATTCCCGATTCACGATCCCTGGTTCTATACCAATCAATTGTTTTCCGCAACCCTTCCCTGAAATCAGTTTTTGCCTTAAAATCAAATTCTTTGAGTGCCTTTGCAGTGTCGAGCATTCTGCGCGGCTGACCATCCGGTTTGGAGGTATCCCAAATGACACGGCCCTCAAAACCGGTCAATTCAACAATTAACCCAACAAGCTCTTTAATGGATATCTCAAATCCGGCTCCAATGTTGACTGGCTCGCTTTTGTTGTATGTTTCCATGGCAAGCATAATCGCCTCAGCAGCATCCTCCACATAAAAAAACTCGCGCGTTGCTTCACCAGTCCCCCAAACGAGGATCTCTTTCTTATTATTCAGGCCAGCATCAACACACTTTTTGATCAGCGCTGGAATAACATGGGAAGATTCAGGATCAAAATTATCACCAGGACCGTAAAGATTAACAGGCAAAAGAAATATGGAATTAAACCCGTACTGCCGGCGGTAGGCCCAAGATTGCACAAGCATCATCTTTTTTGCCAGGCCGTACGGGGCGTTTGTCTCCTCAGGGTAACCGTTCCACAAATCTTCTTCTCTAAAGGGAACAGGTGTAAATTTCGGGTAGGCACATATCGTTCCGATGGCTACAAATTTTTCAACTTTCCTTACATATGCCTCGTGTAATAACTGTGTGCCCATCATTAAATTTTCATAAAACAATGTAGCGGGATTTTCCTCATTGAAACCGATTCCACCTACTCTGGCAGCCAGGTGGACGACAATATCGGGATTTGAATTATCATACATCCGTTTTATATCCTCAAGCTTTACAAAATCATATTCTGAATGATCAGCACTGGATATATACTTGTATCCTCCTGCCTTCAGCTTGTCGATCAGATGACTGCCGAGGAAACCTCTGCCGCCGGTAACGGTGATGCGCTTCGCTTTCACGCTACTAACCCCTGTTACTTCCGTTTTCAAAACCTGCATCAATCAGGGTTTTTTCTTTCCGTGCCATTTCCATATCTGCCTCGACCATCATATTGATCAGTTGATCAAAGCTTACTTTCGGCTCCCACTTCAGTTTTTTTCGTGCTTTTGCAGCATCACCAAGCAGAACATCCACCTCTGCCGGTCTGAAATATCTCTGATCTATGGCCACATATTCTTTATAATCAAGATCCAGTTTTTGAAAAACCTTTTCCGCAAATTCACGAACCGAGTGGGTCTCCCCGGTGGCAATCACGAAATCATCCGGCTCATCCTGCTGGAGCATAAGCCACATAGCCTCTACAAAATCTCCGGCGAAGCCCCAATCTCTTTTAGCCTCCAGGTTGCCCAGATATAGCTTCTCCTGGAGCCCCAGCTTAATCCTCGTAGCCGCACGGGTGATCTTTCTCGTTACAAATGTCTCTCCCCGCCTCGGCGCTTCATGATTGAAAAGAATTCCGTTACACGCGTAAATATTATAGGCCTTCCGATAATTTCTTACTATATAGTAGGCATAGACTTTAGCTGCGGCATAGGGGCTTTGGGGCTCGAAGGGAGTCTCTTCACTCTGAGGAGGAGGCGCCGCCCCAAACATTTCACTCGATGAGGCCTGGTAAAATTTTGTTTTAATACCCGTCTTGCGAATTGCCTCTAACAACCGTAACGTACCAAGACCCGTGACATCACCGGTATACTCGGGCATATCAAAACTAACCCTGACGTGACTCTGTGCACCCAGATGATAGACCTCATCCGGCTGGATATCATGAAGCAAATCCATCAACTGGCCCGACACGGAAAGATCTCCATAGTGGAGATACATCCGTGCTTCAGGATTGTGAAGATCTTGATAAAGGTGATCAATTCGACCAGTGTTAAACGTACTGGATCTCCGGATCAACCCATGAATTTCATACCCTTTACCGAGTAATAACTCGGCAAGATACGATCCATCCTGACCGGTGATTCCCGTAATAAACGCTCTCTTCATAAGATATTTCCCTTCAATAATTTAAA
>CAZKGS010000009.1:0-1866 GCA_964552105.1 uncultured Syntrophaceae bacterium | reverse complement strand
ATTTAAAACTGCGGCGTATACTCCGGCACGATTTCCTTCAGTTTTTTCTTTATAGCTGTGGCATCATAAGTTCCTGCGACAGCGAGAAGCTCGTCGATTTTCGTATTAAGAGTATTCCTGTCGCAGGTATTCCCCTTAAGGACAAGTATCTTGTCATGATTTGTGGCTACGATTCCCTCCCCTTCCGTGATTAGCTCCTCATACAGCTTTTCTCCCGGCCGAAGACCGATGAACTGAATGGGAATGTCACGCTCCGGTTCAAACCCGCTGAGACGGATCAGGTCACGGGCAAGATCAACAATGCGTATGGGTTCGCCCATATCCAGGATGAATATCTCACTCCCCTCGCCCATTGCTCCTGTCTGAAGAATCAATTGTGCCGCTTCCGGGATGCTCATGAAGTACCGGGTTATTTCCGGATGTGTAACGGTCACCGGGACACCCCGGGAGATCTGTTTCTGAAACAGTGGAATGGCCGATCCGGAACTCCAGAGGACATTTCCGAAGCGTACAGCCATAAAGCGGGTCTTGTCACTTCCATTCATACATTCCACGAACATCTCTGCCACCCGCTTGGTAGCACCCATTACATTAGTGGGTCGTACAGCCTTGTCCGTCGAAACAAGAACAAAGCGATCTACCTGGTGTTCAAAAGATATCTCAACCATATTTCGTGTACCCAGGATATTGTTATATATTGCCTCCCACGGGTTCAGTTCCTGTAAAGGCACATGCTTGTACGCAGCCGCGTGAAAAACCACATCCGGATTAAACCTTTGGAATGCCTGGTTTAAAACATCCCGGTTCTTAATATCCACAAGAAATCCTGATGTTGGAATAAAACCAAAACGCTGTTTACACTCCATCTCCATCCGGAAAAGATTTTCCTCACTAAACTCCAGAATGGCCAGCGCCTGAGGATGGAAACGGCATACCTGCCTTACAAGTTCAGACCCTATAGATCCCCCGGCCCCTGTAATCAGGATACGTTTGTCCTTCAAATATTTCCTTATTTCTTCTTCATCCAGATGCACCTCTTTACGATCCAGCAGGTCCTCCAGGTGTACCTTACGGATTGTCTTTATTGAAACCTTTCCTTCGATGAGTTCCCAGATTCCGGGTACTGTGCGAAACCGCTTCCCTGACTCTTCACAGAGGGAAACAATCCGCCGTAGTTTCTCACCACTGACTGAAGGAAGTGCAATTAAAATCTCATCGACCTCCGTCTTGAT
Source organism: uncultured Syntrophaceae bacterium (assembly GCA_964552105.1). GTDB lineage: Bacteria > Desulfobacterota > Syntrophia > Syntrophales > UBA6807 > CAZGAK01. The sequence continues at coordinate 634 of CAZKGS010000009.1, read as the reverse complement.
TTTGTTAATTTCATCTACTGTTCCCAGAACCGGAACCCCATGAATCGCCTTTCCTCTTTTATCCGGGTCATCATCGAGGAATCCCACAGGTTCCATATTGATCGACGCGTGTTCCTGAATTTCCCTGACTACCTTTTCACCCGCATCTCCCGCGCCAACAATTATTAACTTGATTGCGGAGGACTTCTTTCCCCGTCCAAATGTCCAGAAGGACAAATAATGATCGGCAAAGAAAAGTCGAATAGTAACTCGAATTCCCCCCACAAGCAGAAACGTGAATACAAAATCTATAACATACACAGAACGGGAAAATCCGTGAAAACGATATAAAAAGAGGATAGCCAATACGATGATTATCGAGGACAGGGTGGTTGCCTTGAAAGTATTCCTCAAATCCGCAAGGCTCGTATACCTCCACATTCCTCTGTAAAGCCCGAACATAATGAAACAAAACAGCTTGAGTGGAATTACAAACGGCAGAGTATTTTTAAATTGTACCCAATTTTGTAAGGGAATGTGGCCGTCAAACCGCAACAGATAGGCCAAGATATAGGCCGCCGTCACAAGGGCTGCGTCCAGAATGAGCATTATATAAAAGTTTTTATTGCGTATAATATTTTTCATGGCTCATTAT
>CAZKGS010000008.1:0-26273 GCA_964552105.1 uncultured Syntrophaceae bacterium | reverse complement strand
CTAAATAGCGGTTTTTCAAGCAGTCAACTTTTTTGAAAACTTATTTAAGGATGTCATTTGCGCAAAAAAATACTTCATCATTAAAATTATGGTTATGAACTATTGTTTTTCTATTCTTTTGGCTTTATTCATTCTTGTACAAGGATGTGTAAGGAATAATAAAAATGAACAAAGCCGTTTAGACGAAGTAGTTATCGACAAATCCTACGAAAGGACTATTTCACCCGACGGAAAAATTGAATCAACCATACTTCTGCACAGCCGGATGGGCATCCGGGTGGAATTAAATTTACACAAACAAGCCCTGGATTTGTGGATTTCGCCGCAGGCCGGAAAATCGTTCGATAACCGGTACCGGAATTTTTCCTGTCGCGATGACCACACAAGCATCTTCGATAAAATCTGGTTTCCGGAGCTTGCGGACAAAAAGTTTATCCGCTGTGACTACGATCCTTTTCATTCTGTAATATACTTTGAGGGGCAGACCATGCACCTGGCGACATTGCTTGACCAACCGATTGTTTTGCTATGGACTGAAGAAGAGGAGGTTGTTGATTTTAAATCGGATAAACAGGACTCCCTCCTGGAACAATCGGACCGTTTTTTTGGGGTGAGGCATCCGGACCGGGGGCTGACTTTCGATTTCTACGCCGGTATTGGCGGAACAGGAGGGATAATACAGCATCAACCCGAAGTAAGCCTGCACCGGAGCATTTATGCCAGAACTGTAACCGACAAAAATCAGTTCATCGTTATTGGCGGAGAGCTTGAACCGGAAAATGTAAAAGAGATTGTTTCTGAAATATGCAGGAGAGAGTTAAAGGACATCCTTTCTGAGAATGAAAAAAAGATAGCCAAAGCTGTTGAACCCGGGTCCATGGTGTTTAAGAATGTATCGCCTGATTTGCAGAAATTATACGACATCAACCAGCGTCACATGTTATCGGTGCAGGATGCATCAGGAGCTGTTCATGCTGCGTTGCGCTACGTTTACTACCTGATTTGGGCAACTGACGGAACGGTAGTAGCAACCAGTATGATGCAAACCGGCAATCAGGAAGCCTTGCGGTTGTGGTGCGAGTACATCCTGTCAAATCCAACGGAACAGGATACACCACCTGAAGGCAGGTTTTACGGACAACTGGTCAACAAAAAAATAACCAAACGTGAAGAGTTCGGATCATTATGCGCCGTATGGCCCGCTTTTATGTACTATGGGATGACCGGAGACAACCGGTTCGTTTCGGGAGAATACCTTGAACTGCTGACTGACGTGGTCGTCTGGATGGAAAGGTACTGCTACGATGAGGAGATGAACGCTATAGGCACCTATTACCTGGGCGGTGGATCCGAAGATCCGTTTCTCGGAAGCAATGATTATGGTTATGATGCAGCCGTAGGTTCCTTTATGAACAGGAATCCCTACTATCCTAAATATGAAGGAAAAGCCATCCTAAGAGCCTATGAGTTTAACATGAACCTGAACCAGTACAATATGTACCTGATGCTTTCCTCTGTGACGGAAGAGGAAACATCAAAAAAATATTTGGAGAAAGCCCATACCATAGCAAAATTTTTAAACAGACTCGATTCATTGAATGCATCAGCTTACTATTTGCTTGAAGATGAGGGATTGGTGCTGATTAAAAGGGAAGAAGGTGAAAATGAGCATGGAACCTTTGCCATTCAAAACAGTGCCCCTGCATCCTTCTCTCCCAATTTTCACAACTATTTTATTAACAGGATGAACGATTTTAAAGCGTTAGACGATGAAGCAATAACGGACAAGTTTGCAACAGGCATTTACGGACGACTTGCCGGCCTGGACAATGAATTTGTCAATGAGGATGATATCATCCAATCCATTGAAGTAACCCTGCCCTACAATGTAAAGGCTTCAAGATTCATCCCCATGCCCTATTCCATGGTTGAGTATTTTGGTGCAGAAGAAGGTTCCTTTCATGATATCAGGCCCCAGGCGTTTTCTACGGCACCTTATATGGCCGCGCTGGTAAACCTTTCCATACGGACATTGCCTTATGGTATTGCCCTCCGGGGAACAAAGTATATAAGTGAATTAAAAAATTTCGAATACCTGAACGGCAGGATATCTGTGTCCTACTCCGGAAACGGGAATAAGGTGAAAAAAATTCTGCTGAACGACAAGGAAATTAAACATACGCTGCAAATCCCGGATAACCTTTTGAAACCCGGAGAAAGCAGCATATCTGTTGAACTGAATGAAAAGAGTGATACACCAAATCAGTTAGTGTACTCAACTGTACGACTGAATGAAATAATTAACGAAGCACATCCCGTTATTTACAACATAAACGGATACAGTCAGAACATTCTCATTTTTAAAAACCTGGACGGAAAAATCAACATAATTGATTCTTCTGGAAAAGAGACAGATTTTCAGATTCACAAGTATGAAGAGTATTCTTTTATCGGGTTTTGGGGAAAAGGGGCTTATCGTGTGGAATTGAGATTACAGAATTTAAATCTATAAATAATGAAGCGACGTAATTTTTTTAAGCTGGCCGGTATTTCCGCTCTGTCGGCCATTTCACCAAATATTTTCGCAAACGGAATAGAAAGAAGTGCTACCCGTAAAAATCTAATGATTAATCCGTTTAAGGAGAAAGGGAAGTGGTATAAAGCTGCTTTGCATGTTCATACAACCACCAGTGACGGCGACGTGGATGTGCCAACACGAATAAAACAATACAGGGACAAAGGATTTGATGTTGTGGCAATTACTGACCACAGGAAAACCAATGACTTGTCCGGCTACTCTTCCGCAAATTTTTTAGCTGTAAGCGGAATAGAGTTCCATCCGGAAACCTTTTCGGGGGCACCAACTCATCATCTCCTGGGCATCGGATTGCCTCACCCCTATAATTATAACAACAGTTTATCCGCACAGGAGATGATCGATGATATCAAAAGCAAAGGGGCAAAAGTGTTTTATGCACACCCATACTGGACAGGTCATACTTTTGTTGAAATGACAGAAGTATCCGGGTACCTCGGCGTTGAAGTACATAATGAAGTGTGCCAGGGTGCCGATAGCGGAAACGGCCGCGTACATTGGGACCAGATGCTGAATAAAGGATACGTCCTGTCGGGGCTGGCAACAGATGATGTGCATAAGAGTGACGCAGTTGGCAAGGCGTGGACGATGATAAAAGCCGCGAAACCGGACGAAAAAAGTATTCTTGAGGCACTTGAAAAGGGTTGTTTTTATGCCACCAAAGGTCCTGAAATCGAAGATTTTTCTGTTGATGAAAATCTAATTGTAAGCGTGAAATGTTCTTCGGTTCAAAAAATTACCTTTAGAACCAGCGGTTCCGGAAATGGAAATGTGTTTACGTCAAAAGATTCCAAAGGCATGAATTCCGCAGAATGGGATTTGAGTAAAAAGAAACCGAAATGGGTGAGGTGTGAAGTAACAGATGAAAATGGCAATACCGCCTGGACAAACCCGGTATATATTGAAAATGCATGAAGCTGTACATCAAAAATATGGTCTGCAACCGCTGCATAATGATCGTGAAAAACGTACTGGAAAAATTCAGTTACCGGGTTGAAAGCATTTCATTGGGTGAAGCAGAGATAAGTGAAAATCTGACTGACGATGAAAAATTGAAGCTTGACAAACATTTAAAGACTTTCGGATTTGAAATCATTGATGACCGCAGAAGTCAACTTATTGGCCGGATTAAATCCTCAATTATTGAGGTGGTACATCAGGAAAACTTTGAACTTAAAACAAATTTGTCTGACTACCTGAGCCGCAAGTTGAACCACGATTACACCTATCTTTCAAGTCTCTTTTCGGAACTTGAGAGCACAACCATCGAGAAATATTTTATAGCGCAAAAAATTGAGAAAGTCAAAGAACTTCTGGTGTATGGAGAGTTATCGCTGAGCGAAATTGCCTTTCGACTGAATTATTCCAGCGTTGCATACCTGAGCAACCAGTTTAAGAAAGTTACAGGATTAACTCCCAGTCATTTCAAAAATGTAAAAATCAACAAAAGGAAACCCCTGGACGAAGTGTAAAAGTTGTAACTATTTTCTAAAATTACGTAACAGTCCTGCCGCTATATATTGCGAAATTTGCATTAAACTTAAAATGCAGATTGATATGGCAATGAAAAATAAAATCAATGCTTCAGCCCTTAACGGTGTTAAGTTTGATAGTTGTCCACCGGAGTTTGGGAAAGAAGCTGACAAAATCAAGGGACAGGCAGCTCACAGTAAAGTTCCAAATCACCCGGATGCAACATCGGCAAATAATCAGAAGAAGATAGCCGAAGCTGTAAAAGACATTAAGAATATTGGTTATGGCGTTCAAACCGTCAGAAAATCATTTCCGGTATTGAATATGACTTGTGCTTCCTGCGCTGCAAGGGTTGAAAGAGGATTGAAATTACAAAAAGGTATCGTCGATGCCAGGGTAAATTTAGCATCAGCAACTGTCTCGGTGGATTTTATTCCCGGTCAGGTTCAGCCTCATGACATGCAAAAAGCTGTTCAAAGCATTGGCTACGACTTATTAATTGATGAAAGTTCAGCGAAAAATCAGACTAATGAAACCATTCAACAGCAAAAACTTACCCGGTTAAAAAGAAAGACCATTTGGGCGTTAGTGCTTTCAGCTCCTGTTGTGATTATTGGAATGTTCTTTATGAATATACCCTTTGCCAAAGAAATAATGTGGGCATTAAGCACCCCTGTTGTGCTTTGGCTGGGGAGGGATTTTTTCATTCACGCATGGAAGCAGGCTAAGCATCGCTCTGCCAATATGGATACGCTGGTAGCCCTAAGCACCGGCGTTGCTTATCTGTTCAGTGTTTTCAATACATTATTTCCGCAATTCTGGCAGAGCAGGGGGTTGCACGATCATGTCTATTTTGAAGCAGCAGCCGTTATTATTGCCTTTATTCTTCTGGGAAAACTCCTGGAAGAAAAGGCCAAAGGGAATACTTCTTCGTCCATAAAAAAGCTGATGGGACTCCGCCCCAAAACCGTTACCGTTATCAACGATGGCGGGCATCAGGTGCAAATTGACATCGAAAAAGTAAAACCCGGAGATTTTGTTTTAGTGAAGCCGGGAGAAAAAATTGCTGTAGACGGAACTGTTACCGGGGGGCATTCATATGTGAATGAAAGTATGCTGAGTGGCGAACCTGTGCCGGTGTTGAAAAAGGAAGGTGAAAAAGTATTTGCCGGAACGATCAACCAAAAAGGGAGTTTTCTTTTTCGGGCTGAAAAAACAGGCAATGATACGATGCTTGCACAAATTATAAAAATGGTGCAGGACGCACAGGGAAGTAAAGCCCCCGTGCAAAAGCTGGTCGACAAAATTGCGGGTATATTTGTGCCTGTTGTGATCAGTATTGCCGTTACTGCTTTCATTGCCTGGAATATTCTGGGTGGAGAAAACGGGTTCACGCAAGGGTTACTGGCTTTTATTACCGTGCTGGTGATTGCCTGCCCCTGTGCACTGGGACTGGCTACCCCCACTGCCATTATGGTGGGCATAGGGAAAGGTGCCGAACATGGGATTCTCATAAAAGATGCCGAAAGTCTTGAGCTGGCAAAAAAGACAGATGTAGTCATCCTGGACAAAACAGGGACCATCACAGAGGGTAAACCAGTTGTTACCAGTGACTTTTGGACTGACCAGGATCCGCTCCTGAAACAAATTCTTTTCAGCATGGAAAAACATTCAGAACATCCGCTTGCCGAAGCAGTTGTGAAGCATCTCCATCATGAGGATCATTGTCCTGTTTCACAATTTGAAAGCATCACGGGTAAAGGAGCCAAAGCTGTAGTAAATGGTAAAACCTATTTTGCCGGGAACGAAAGTTTATTGGAAGAAAATAATATTGCTATCGAAAAGAGATTTTCTGATAAAGCACAACTTTGGGACAAAGAAGCACAATCAGTAATATGGTTTGCTGATAGCAAAAATGCCCTTGCAATTCTGGCAATTGCCGACCAAATAAAGTCCAGCTCAAAAACTGCCGTTCAGGAGTTACAAAAATCAGGTATTGAAGTATATCTGCTTACCGGTGATAATGAAGCTTCTGCCAGGAATATTGCTGAAAAAGCGGGTATCCTTCATTATAAAGCCGGCCTGTTGCCTGGTCAAAAGGCAGCCTTTGTAAAAGAGCTGCAATCCAACGGTAAAATTGTTGCCATGGCGGGTGATGGCATCAACGACAGTACGGCACTGGCTCAGGCTGATGTCAGCATCGCCATGGGAAAAGGCAGCGACATAGCCATGGATGTGGCAAAAATGACAATCATTTCATCCGACTTAACAAAAATTCCCGAAGCAATCAGGCTCTCTAAAGCAACCGTTGCAACCATCAAACAAAATCTGTTTTGGGCATTTATTTATAATCTGATCGGGATTCCAATAGCAGCCGGTATCCTGTATCCAATTAACGGCTTCATGATCAATCCGATGATCGCAGGAGCGGCTATGGCACTTAGCAGCGTGAGCGTTGTCAGTAACAGTTTAAGATTGAGATAATTAACAGTCGCGTTGTGGCTTTACCACTCGGGAAGCGATTTTGGCATTACTGCCGTTAAGCCGGGCATATATATGCTTACCACGAAAAAGATACCCTGATTATTAACGACTACTCATCATCAGGAGGTGATGCTTTCCCCTGGTATTCATAGGCAAAAAATCATGATGGTTAAACGATTCTAACCTGTTGATTTTATCAGGATCATTTACACCCAATTGGCTGAGAATATAATCGTCATAAATCAGCACTATCTTTGTATACCTGGCAAAACCCCGGGTAATCCATTTTGCAGGGTATTCACAAATACAACAGCATTATCCGGGTGTCTGGAAAATGTTTTAAAAAGTATTATACAATACCCTCATCTCTATTTTATTTTATTCACTAAAGTCAGGTTTGCCACCCGGAAAAATTCACCGATGTTCCTCTTTTAATTTGAAAATAGTTTTATTTTTGATAACCGTTAAAGGATACATATGAGTAGACCTTGCAGATGCAAAAAGCAATCTTGCTGCTTTAAGTTATTCAGAAGGAAATTATGAAGAAGCTGTTTCCCTGTTCAAAGAAGTTTATCATATTGATGTTACTACCGGGAACTTTAGCCGGCAGTCAACTTCATTTAACAACATGGGGAGAATATATTTCTGAGGGCATAATCAGTATCAATGCATTTTACCGGTGGAAGATTCTCCGTGCTCAGTACTAAAGTTGGGATCGGCACATCCACCCCGGTCTACCAGATGGATGTTGCAGGTGCTGTAAACCTGAATAAAGGCATTAATTCGGGTGCTGCACTCCATATCAACGGAATACTGGCATTGGGTTATTACAATGATATTTATTTTTCATGAGGCCATGGGGAAAACCATAATTTCTTCCCCGGACGCGTATTTATCGTAACAACGTATGCCAGTCATGGCACGAACCGCCTGGTGGTAGATGGCACTGCAGCTAGACCGGGTGGCGGTAGCTGGGCTATCTGGTCAGACAGCCGATTAAAAAATATAAACGGGAATTATACACGGGGATTAAATGCTATTATGTCTCTTGAGCCGGTCAGGTTTTCATATTAAAATGGAAATCCATTACACTTTTCTTCAGATATAGAATACATCGGTTTTATTGCCCAACAGGTAAAGGAAGTAATCCCCGAAGCAGTACGCGAGGGTGCTGATGGCTTTTTGAATTTTGATATGCACCTAATAAATGTTACGCTTATAAAAGCAGTGAAAGAACTGAAAACCCAAAATGACAGACTGGCAGATAAACAGATTCCATCTGACCATTCACATCCACCAGCCCAACAGAAAAGGGAACGAGAAACGAAAACCTATGTAAAAGACGGTCATATGTTGCTGTTGCTTTCCATCATTTTTTGGTAAATAAACCGGAGGTTAATCTTATAAAAACTCTTAATTAACCAGTCTTTAAATTTTTCCGGTACAGGTACTTCCACCAATGCTTGTTCATCTGTACCTTTTTGAATTTCACTATCAACAAGGGTTGTGAGTGTTTCAATATAATCGACCATTTCATTTAGCGAATTGAGATCACCAACCGGGCCATGTCCGGGAACGGTAATTGCAGGGTTTAATGCAATAATCTTCTTAAGATTGGTTTTCAATGATTCCAGGTCCCCATCCGCCAAATAGGGATGGCATTTAACAAAAAGCTGATCACTCATAAAAATGATCTTTTCCTCCGGCAGGTATGCAACCATATCCCCGGGAGAATGTCCAGTACCTGTCGGAATAATAACCACTTTTCTTTTTGCGCCGTGAATAATCATCGTATCACTTATCGTAATATTCGGCAAAGTCATTTTTAATTCAGGCAAGGATGCAATCACTGCTTTATACTGAGCTTCCATTAAAATCAGTTCAACCTTTTCATCTCCAGTTGCTTCCCTGATTTGTCTCTGGATTTCAAGTAATTCTTTCGGAGCAGTATTCTTATAATATTCCATTTCCTGGTAAAAATGTTCTTCGATATATTTACGGGTATCATGCGTGCCAATAATATTTGCTTCTGGCATAAATACCTGGTTACCATTGGTATGATCGCTGTGTGGATGCAGATTTAATACCAATGACACTGGTTTCCCTGTTAAATGCTCTGCATCCCTTTTTAAGTCTCTTGCAGCGACAGGACTTATAAAAGGATCGAGTACCAACGTTATGTCACCCAAATCTATAATTCCTGCATTACATATGGCATAGCCACCTTCATTGTTATGGATAGCTGCAAATACGCCATCAGCCAGTTTTTCTAATTTATAATGTTTTGATTCCCGGATGACATCATAATTTCGCTGACACGATGGCAAAATCCCGAACCAGATTACTGCCATCAGAATATACCTTGCTTTCATGATATTTTTTTTTGTGATATTTCCTTTACAATTTAAAAAGTATTTCAGGATTTGTAACTACTAAGGACTTTATTAAGGATAAATGTACAAAAAATTCGAATTGCAATATTTCATTAATGACACAATAATTCTTGAAAATAATCCATTGGCACACTAACACCTGAATACAGACTTGATGTTCGTGCACCTGGCTCCAGCAGTACCGGAATAGCTGTTTTAAAAAATCCCACAGGTGATAATAAAGTGCATATCAGGCAAACCACAAATGAAGGAGGTCAGATTAATGTTTACAAAAGTGCAGAAACAGCCACTGTCACCTTTTTAGGAGAGGGCGACAATTTTATTAACAGTGGTGACCTGGGAATTGGAACAACTTCGCCCAATTATGAGCTCGACGTCAGGGGTACAATCGGGAACAATACAACCCTTTACCATAGTGACAGGCGCTGGAAAACGAATATACTGCCATTGGAATATGGACTTCAGTACCTGATGAAACTCAACGGTGTCAGCTATCTGTGGAATGTGGCTGATTACCCGGATATGGGATTTGACAAAAATGTTCAGTTCGGGTTCATTGCCCAGGAGTTTGAGAAGGTTATTCCTGAACTGGTCAGTACCGACAAAAAGGGCTACAAGTCGATCGACTATGTAAAACTCACCCCTCTGCTGGTAAAGGCTGTTCAACAACAGCAGAAAATTATTGAAGGAATGAAATCCGAAAATGACCTTTTAAAAAAGCGATTGGAAAAGGTTGAACAGCTTGTTGGTGCAAGTGCGGAAAATTAATTCAACTTAGCCAACGATAGAAAAAGATCTACTGCTCGCCGTTTGTAATTCATTCAGATTATCTACAGGAACAGGCATATACAACTTACTTTCAAATGCAGTCTTACCACTTACCTAAATTTCCTGTCAGACTATTTTTGCTTCATAGTTAAAAAGCTGACAGAAATTTTTAAGTTCCCTCTTGTAATCCCCGTAGAAGAAAAGCTGGTGAAAACCTGGGAAGGAAAGCACTTCCTGTCCTCCATCCATCTTGTATTTGACCGAAACAACACAGCCACCGGAGGGCGGTACATTTAAATTATCAACCACCGTTCCGGTAGAGAAAAGAAGTTGTGACCTATCTTCTGCCGGCAAAAAATCAAGAAGCGTAATCCGTTGTCCGGGTTTCCAAATGGTTCGGGGTACTGCATCCCTGTTCCCGTGATGATGGATCAGATCGAAAGGTTCCGGCGGATTAGAAAAACCATTCAAGCGTGTAGGGCAGGAACAATGTGCTCCTATCAGGGTGTCGTCTGATGTATCAGCAACCGGATCCTGCTGAAATCCAGGCCGGTCAAACAAATATTGCACGATGATTTGCGCAGCGATGGCTCCGTGATCAGCTTCGCATGCTGCCGGTATGCCGTCGTCATTCATTCTTGACCAGGAGATACAGGGTAAACTAACATCTATATCTCCCAGCGCACCCAGACAATCCATAGAAATCGCATCAGCCTTTTCATTCTCCAGTATCTTCCCTGCAACCAGATAACTTTTTATCCCGTTAATAACATCCATACGAGTAGCAAGCTTCATCACACGTGCCTGTTTTATATAATCATCAGCCAGTTGAATAACCTCATCATTTACCTGAGTCGAGTTGTAAATATTTATAAAAGTATCCGCCGGAACGTATTGCAGGGTGATCCCTGTATCTGAAGTCAGCAATGTCTCCATTCTTTCATTTCCCTTTATGACAACACAGCGTGTACGTTTCATACAGGCTCCTGCTTTCAGCATTTTCAATCCATACAGAACCTGATTGAAATCATCGGTGGAGTAGATCACACAACCGGATCTGTCGGCAATTTTCTCAGTATTGGTAGTAAACGATGTTCCAAGTGGTGAAAAAATGACCGTTGGGATGCCTGATTCTGCCGCTTTCTGTGCAGTAGGCCAGGCATGCTCCTGACGGTCATGCACCATAACCAAAAGTCCGTCGGGTTTTTGCTCAAAGGCTTCCTGCAGCCAGCCATCCGCTTCTTCATGATTATAGATCGGGGCGTCTCTTAAATCAAGAACAAAACCAATTTCACCGGATGCCTGATTTAATTTTTCAGTATAATTTTTCATGGCTGCCTCACCGTCATAGACAGCTCCCGGCCATCTCATACCGTATTCCCCTTTTCTTCTCACAAAGGCAGCCTTTATTTTTGGCTGGTACCCTGATGCCTTTCCGTATCCTTGAATAACCGGCATCATTACTCCTTTTTCTTCGGCATAAAGTTTGAAATCAGGAACGAAAAGGGAATTCACGGCCAGAGACCCCGCGGTAAAAATGCCCGATTTCTTTAAAAATTCCCTCCTGCCGGCGTTGCAATTGCATTGCGCGATACATCTGCTTTTTTTCATTATGGAATGATTTAAACGTTTGAGTATAAAGGTAAAAAAAAATCGTTTTAAAAAGGGGGAACCACTTTCCAGTGTATGACCGTTTTTCAAAACGATCAGGCCACTCTCTTTTTGAAATCCATGGATAAACAGTATAAAGCATAACTCTGATGAAGAATTCACATCAGAAGAATGATATTTTAAGGCATAAACAAAATAGTGCTATTCCCACTCCGGGAATTGTGTGATATTTAAATCGAGATTTTCAATTTTTTTGATGTCCGTATCGGTCAGTTCAAAATCGAAAATATTCAGATTCTCCATCATATGATCTTTTTGCGAAGACCGCGGAATGGCAACAATACCTCGCTGGTAGTGCCATCGCAGTGCCACCTGTGCATTGCTTTTGCCGTATTTTTTACCGACTTCCGCAAGCGTTTCGTTGGTAAAGTGTTGGTTTCTTTCCTGTGCCAGTGGCGACCATGCTTCATGTTGAATGTGTTGTTCATTCAGAAATTTCAGGTCACCGGGTTGCTGGAAAAAAGCATGCGTTTCGATCTGGTTAACTGCCGGCTTCACATCAAAATGATCCATCAGATCTTTTATCTGTGCCGCCGTGAAATTGCTTACACCAATGGCTTTGATTTTTCCCTCCCCGTATAATTCTTCCATTGCTTTCCACGATCCGTGTACATCTCCCCGTGGCCGGTGGATGAGGTAAAGGTCCAGATAATCCAGACCCAGTTTGTTCAGCGACGTGTCAAAGGCTTTTTTTGCCTTCTCATAGCCCGAATCATCGACCCACACTTTGGAAGTAACAAAAAGCTCCTTGCGGTCTATTCCGCTGCGTTTTATTCCTGCCCCAACAGCTTCCTCATTGCCATAAATTGTTGCTGTATCGATCAGGCGGTAACCCAGCGAAATGGCATCGGCAACACATCTTTCGCCGGACTCACCGTTAAGAGACATTGTTCCTAAACCAAGCACGGGCATTTTTGAGCCGTTATTCAGTTTAATCCGCTCAACAGGCGATCCCATCAAGCCACTGTTTACAGCGCCAAGTAATCCGGTTGTTCCAAAACCTGCCAGCATTCCGGCGGCAGTCAGTTTTGTCCCGAATTGTATAAATTCACGACGATTCATTCTATTTATCTCATTCCTTGCCCTCATCTTGTCCTGTTTTATTTGATTATCACAAATATATAAGTTTTTTGTTATCATGGGCATTAAGCAACAGTGCGAATTTCATGCAAAATCCGGGTACTTTCTGATTAGTGTCAAATATTATAGAAAGGCCATGGAAAAACTGTCAACATCCCATACTCCTGTCCCAAAAAGTATCAATGCAACCTATTTATTGGCTCACTGCAAAGAAAAATTACTTTGGGAAATTGAAAATCAGACAAATAGAAGATTGGTATAATTGTAATTTATACATTAGCACAAACCGGGACGCAACGATGTGGAAAAATGCCATTAGAATTATACGGAACGGGTTCCGATATAAAAGACCAATTAGTATTATTGTATTTAATTGAATGTAATTTTATAGCATTGTTTTAAATATTACTCTCTTTTATAAAAACTTCAGACTTTCATCTGATCAAAATTGTTTATTTCTAAGGTATCAGATGGAACTCGCATAATTTTAATCATCTTCGTTTGTGTTAAAACTTATCATGCTCGTTTCATCTCTTTTTGAAATAATTTCGTGTAACAGTATAAAAATTCTTAATTTTAGAATTTAATTGCAACAGTTATGTGAGTTTTTCATTATCTCTTGTTTAAGAAATAGACCTAATTTATCAGAAAACCAAAATTATGGATGCTTTTCAACTTCATCAGCAAGTAATCGATAATTACCGAAAGTACATCAAATCTTTTTTGAACATCAGGGATCAACGAATTAAAGATTTTGTTGAAAAAGCATTTAATGAATCAGGATTTATTCCCGAACCATTAATCCAGTTTAACCCCTCATTTGATAAGGGTGAAAAACTGGAGGATTTGGTCAATGAAGGCAAAATTCATTATGAATTACCGGCAATTTTTGGTGATTACAATTTATATAAACATCAGGTTGAAGCGATAAAAATTGGAATCCAGGGTAAGGGTTTTGTTGTTACCAGCGGCACGGGATCGGGTAAGAGTTTGATTTATCTGGCTACTATTTTCAATAGTATGTTAGAGAATCATGGCAACCGGAAGAAAGGGGTTAAGGCAATTCTGGTTTACCCAATGAACGCGCTGATTAATTCACAGGAAGAGGAAATCAGAAAGTACGAGGTAAATTATTTACTCGGTAAATGTCCCGTGGGAACAATAATTCCGGTTGATATAGTATCGTTGGATGAACAGGTTGAATATTTGGAAACCCAAACCAAAGAACGTTTTCCCTTTTCGTACGCGAAATATACAGGCCAGGAAAATTCAGAAATCCGCAATAAAATAAAGAATGAGATACCTGACATTATTCTCACAAATTACATGATGCTGGAGCTTATCATGACCCGTCAGTCGGAGCAATGGATGAGAGAATCCATGGGCAGTAATCTTCAGTTTTTGGTATTTGATGAATTACATACCTACCGGGGCCGGCAAGGTTCTGATGTTTCTTTATTGATAAGACGAATAAAGAACCTTGCTGAAAAAAATATTATTTGCATTGGAACTTCAGCAACAATGGCCTCAGGGGGCACAAAACAGGAAAAGCAACAAGCGGTTGCTGATGTTGCTGAAACTATTTTTGGAGATAAATTTGATTTGTCGCAAATAATTGGAGAATATTTGATTACCTGCACAAATCCTGATAAAGCTGTTCCTAATGAATGGGAACTTCAGGAGGCCATCAATAATGGAATTAGCATCGATGATCAGGAGGATATTTTTTATGATCATCCGGTTGCCATTTGGCTGGAAAATAGTATTGCGCTGCATCATCATAAAGATGGATTTATTGAAAGAGGGATGCCGAAGAAATTTTCAGAAATTGTCAGTGCATTACAAAACGATTCCGGTTACAATCAGGAAAAGGTAGCTGAGACCTTAAAAAACGCCTTGCTTTGGGCCGAAAAACTGAATTACAAAGCTGCTTCACAGTCTGTAAGAAAATCATATTTGCCATTCCGGTTTCACCAGTTTATTTCACAAACCAATACAGTCTATGTTACACTCGATCCTTTGAGCCAACGTGAAATCAGCATTAAAAGCGGAAGATATGTAAAAGATGAAGAAAGCAGTAACGGTGATAAATTTATTTACCCCGTTTTGTTTAGCCGATATTCAGGCCACGAATTTATCTGCGTTACCAAAAACTTTGAAAACAATACACTTGATCCGCGCGATCCCTCAGAAACTCCGCAGACTCTTTCTTTATCCGAAGCAAAGAAAAATGAGATAACTGAAAAAGATTTCGCGGAAGGATACCTTATTATCCCCCATAATGATACCGACGAAATATGGACTGAAGAAAATGAAAGTGATTTACCGGATAGCTGGTGGAAGGAGAATAAATCAGGGAAAAAGCTGATCGATTTTTACCGTTTTCAAATCCCTCATAAAATCTGGTTTAACAAACTTGGGAAATTTTCGGACCAACCCATATATGAGCAATGGGGTTGGTTTATTTCCGCAAAACTCCGGATTGACCCAACGGCAGGTGTGATATATGAAGACTCCAAAACCAATGAGAACACCAAACTGATGCGTTTGGGAAACGAAGGCCGCAGTACAGCCACTACCATTATGTCTTACTCCGTAATAGATTCCTTGAATAAACAAGGAGAAGAACTACGAAATCAAAAATTGCTCAGCTTTACAGATAACCGTCAGGATGCCTCTCTACAGGCCGGACATTTTAATGATTTCCTTACCACAGTCCGATTAAGATCGGGTGTTTATTTTGCGTTAAAAGAGGCTCCAAACGGTCTCAAAGTGTATGATATTGCTGAACGAACGTGCGAAAAATTAAACCTGAAAGAAAATGAATATGCCAAAGAGCCCAATGATGAATGGCCGGATGAGGAGAACGAAAGAGCGCTAAAGGATTTTTTACTTATCCGGATTCTTTACGATTTAAAGCGAGGCTGGCGTTATGTATTACCCAATTTGGAACAATGTGCGCTTTTAAAAATAGAATACGAAAAGTTAAATCTGTTTTGTCGGCAAAATCAGTTTTTTGAAAATTTGATTCTGTTCGATTCCCTGGATTCAAAGAAGCGTGAAGAGATTATAATTCAAGTGCTGGATCATTTCAGAACCTCTTATGCCATAAACCATCCTAATTTATTAGAGAACAGAAGGGAAAAAGAAGATTTTATCAATCTGAAACTGGACAATAATAAGCTTTGGTCACTCGATAAAAATGAAAGAATTGAGGCTTCTGCCTGGTTGGTAAGCCAAAATCCGGGAAAAACATTCAGGATATATACCAGCAGCATGGGTTCCAGATCAAACCTGGGTAAGTATTTTAAGCGTGTATTTAAAGAAAATAATCTCGACCCATTAAAGGGTGATGATTACGTTGATTTCATGAAGGATTTATGCCAAGTTCTGAAAAAAGGGAACTTTTTAAAAGCCGAACAAATAAAGGGAAACAAAGGAACCGTAACCGGCTATCAGCTTCGTTCAGATAAAATAATCTGGAAACCCGGAGACGGTGAAACTATCGATTTAGACAAAGTGAGAATGTCGGCGTATAAAAATCTGGATTTAAAACCAAATTATTTCTTCCGAGACCTCTATTCTCTTGATTTTACCGCTTACAAAAAACAGATAATTGGCAGGGAACACACCGGACAAATGGGAACTCAGGACCGGATTGACAGGGAACAGGGATTTAGAAGTGGTGAAATTTCTGCTTTGTTTTGTTCGCCAACCATGGAACTTGGGATTGATATTGCCGATTTGAATATTGTACACATGCGAAATGTACCACCCAACCCGGCAAATTACGCACAACGAAGCGGGCGGGCCGGGAGAAGCGGCCAAACAGCCCTTGTTTTTACCTATTGCTCGGCATGGTCGCCTCATGACAGGAATTATTTTGAATCGGCTGAAAAGATGGTTTCCGGAGTGGTTGTTCCCCCCCGGATTGATTTGAGAAATGAGGAATTGATTCGCAGCCACTTCAATGCTTATGTACTTATGGAACTTGGGCTTCAGAAGCTAAATGTTTCTGTGTCCGATTTAATTGATACAACAAAGTCGCCTGAACTACCCTTGTTGCCCGAGATAGTATCTTATTTGGAAGACCAGCAGGAAAAATTCAAGGATGAATGGATGAAGGGGTTTCGTAAAATAATTGCCGGGATAGAACCGCAATTGAACGAAACACATTGGTATAATCTTTCCTGGCTCGAAAGGCAGGCCTCTACCTTATTGTTGCGTTTTGACGAAGCATTTAACCGCTGGAGAACACTTTACAGGAATGCAAAAAGTATGATTGAAAGAGCCCGGGCAGTGATGGATGACCCCACCATCAAAAATGACAGCGACGAGGGAAGGGAAGCCAAAAGACAGCACAATACCGGTCTGGAGCAAATCTCTCTGCTTAAAAATGAAAAGCAGCAGCATTTTGGAAATAACTCTGAATTTTATGTATTCCGTTATCTTGCATCGGAAGCCTTTTTGCCGGGCTATAATTTTACGCGCTTGCCCGTCCGTGTGTTTGTTGGATACAAACATCAGGATCAGGGCGAATATATTTCACGGTCGCGTTTTGTAGCGCTAAAAGAGTTTGGACCGCAGAACCTTATTTATCACAACGGCAGTAAATATGCAATAACCCGAATGATGCTGATGGAGGCTGAAGCCAGGACAAGACCCATTAAAATTTCAAAACAAACCGGATATGCATTTTTGGATGACGCCTCGAAAACAGCAAACAACGACCCGATAACTCATGCTGAATTAAAAGGTGAAAAAAATGTTGAAGTAATTAACCGGTTACTTGAAATAAGTGAATCAGAAGGATTGCCACGGGAACGTATTTCGTGTGAAGAAGAGGAACGTACTTCCCAGGGTTTCGTTATCGACCAGTTTTTCAGCTATCCCAATGGGATGGAATCCACCCGGAATTCAGTAATAAAAACAGGAAATACTCCGCTTTTAAATGTAATTTTCGGGCCATCAACTGAATTGATTCAGTTGAACAGGAAATGGAAACGTTCAAAGGAGACCAACGGATTTAATATCGATAACCGAAGTGGTCGGTGGTTACGACAATCAGACCTCGAAAAAGAAGATATTAAAGACCATGCCAGGGAAGTAATGTTGTTTGCACGTAATACTGCCGATAGTTTGTACCTGCAACCGGTAAAGGAGTTGGGCATTGGAGCAGAACAAACCATAACCCTGAGCTATGCATTGAAACGGGCCATTGAAAAACTTTTTCAAACCGAGGAAAGTGAAATCGGAGTTTGGGTAATGGGTAACAAAGAAGCTCCAAATATTATGATTTATGAAGCGTCGGAAGGGAGTTTGGGCATTTTGTCGCAACTCATTGAAAATCCTGCCAAATTCAAACAAATATTTGTTGAAGCATATAAAGTTCTTCATTTTGACCCTGAAACGAAACAAGATACCAGACCTGATTTACCAAAAGCCAATTACGAAGATATATTGTCGTATTACAACCAAACCCATCACGATGTACTGGACAGGTTCGGTGTAAAAGAAGCCCTTGAAAAACTGATGGATTGTACCATTGAAACTACCGGAATTATGGGTGACCGGGAGGAGCAATACAAATATCTTTTGGAGAAATACGATAAAAACTCCTCTACCGAACTTTCGCTACTAAAGTTTTTGTACAAAAACGGTTATGCTTTGCCCGATTTGGCACAGGCTAACATGAAGGATTACTACATTAGCATCGATTATATATACAAAACAGTAAACGGCCCTGTACTGATATTTTGTGATGGAAATGTTCACGATGAAGCAGAACAGAAAAAACAGGATGCACACAAAAGACAAGTATTGCGTGATGCCGGATTTGATGTAATTGAATGGCATTATACCGAAACCAAAGAAGATTTGGTGCAACGAAGAAAAGATATATTCAGAAAAATCTGCTAAAATGAGCACTGCAACCTTGAATAAACCCGGAAGTATGGTGAGGTACCGCGACCGCGAATGGATCGTTCTCCCTTCGGATGAAAAGGAGTTAATGCTTTTAAAACCGATGGGCGGCTCCGACGAGGAAACAACCGCTGTTTACCTTCCGCTTGAAATAGTTCCCGGCGAAAAGCCCGAACCCACCAGTTTTGAATGGCCAACATCTGATAATATAGGCGACTTTGAAACGGCAAAGGTTTTGTTCAATGCATCCCGCCTTTCTTTCCGGAATGCCAGCGGCCCTTTCCGCTGTATGGGAAAATTATCTTTCCGTCCGCGGTCATATCAATTGGTACCGCTGGTTATGGCACTGAAGCAACAAAATGCAGTACGAATGCTGATTGGCGACGATGTGGGTATTGGAAAAACCATTGAAGCGCTTATTATTTTAAAGGAACTGATGGAACGGGGCGAGGTGAAAAAGTTTGCGGTAATCTGCCCTCCGCATCTTTGCGAACAGTGGCAAATGGAGCTAAAAGACAAACTCGACATTGAGGCCGAAATCATCCGGTCAAGTACAGCCGCTTCGCTGGACAGAAGGCTCCCCGATGACCGGAGTGTATTTTACCATGTGCCTTACCAGGTCATTTCCATCGACTACATCAAATTTGATAAACGACGGGGTATTTTTTTGAATGACTGTCCTGATTTTATAATTGTTGACGAGGCACATACCTGTGCACTTCCTGCCGGTGCAACATCAAAATCGCAGCAACAACGCTATGCGCTATTATCCGATATTGCAAAGGACCAGGAGAAACAAATCTTGTTGTTAACTGCAACACCCCACAGCGGCAAGGATGCAGAATTTCAATCATTACTGGGTTTGGTAAATAAGGAGTTTGAAAGTTATGATTTCAACAACCTCCAGCCCGGTGCCAGAAAGAAAATTGCCAGACAGTTTGTTCAGCGTAAGCGTGAAAATATTATGCGGTGGTTAAAAGAAGTTACTCCTTTCCCTGAACGTGACTCAAAAGAAATTGGCTACAACCTTACACCCGAATACAAGGCATTTTATAACGAAATGCTCGGCTTTGCCCGTGGATTGAGAAAAGAAGGGGAACGTAAAAATACAGCACGAATCAGGTATTGGGCTGCTTTGGCTTTACTCCGTGGAGTGATGTCGAGCCCCGAAGCCGGATATGAAATGCTGCTGAACCGGCAGGCCAAACGGCTTGAAGACGAAGAGTTAAATGACTTGCAGCAACAGGATAACCCCCACATTGAAAAACTGAGTTTTGATACCGACAGCAGCCAGGCTGAGTTGATTGATGTTGCCGGTTTGAGACAAAACGAGTTGGAAGAAATAGAGGACCTGTGCGAACAGATTAAACTGCTCTCCTGCCTCGAAAAAGACAACAAAGCTCAGCGGGCGCTTAAAATTATTAAGGAGTGGAGCAAGGAAGGATTCCAACCCATTATATTCTGCAAATACATTGCAACAGCCAATTACCTGGGCCGGATTTTAAAAGAAAATCTCCCCAATAAAATTGATGTTCAGGTCATCACTTCAGAATCGGCAGATGAACAACGAAAAGAAAAAATTGACCTGATGGGTAAAAGTGAAAACCGGGTGCTGGTGGCCACCGATTGTTTATCTGAAGGAATTAACCTGCAGGATTTTTTCACCGCAGTTTTGCACTACGATTTACCCTGGAATCCCAACCGGATTGAACAACGCGATGGCCGGGTGGACAGATACGGACAGGATGCACCACTTATTAAAACATATTTGCTGTGGGGAGAAGATAATCCCATCGATGAAATTGTTTTAAAAGTACTCATCCGGAAAGTACGCGACATTCAAAAATCAACAGGCGTATCCATTTCAATTGGCGAGGACAACCAGTCGATAATGGATGCTGTACTGAACGAAGTCCTTCTGGAAGACAAAAAGGCTGTGGGTACCGGAAAACAAATGCGGTTGTTCGATGATAAAATTACCAACGAGCTGGAATCAGCCCGGCAGAAGGCAGAAAACCTGAGAACTATTTTTGCCCATGAATCCATTAAGCCGGAATCCATTGAAGCTGATTTAAAAGAAGTGGATGAAGCTATTGGCGATATGGATTCGGTGGAACATTTTGTGATAAATGCAGTCACTCACCTGAAGGGAACATTTAAAAAAGACAAAAAAGGTTATTTGCTTTATACTCAAAACCTGCCTTATCATCTCAAAGCTCAGTTTGAGAACAGGAATGAGGTGAAAATCAGTTTCGAATCGCCCACTCCAAAAGGATACCGTTACATTGGAAGAAACCACCGGTTTGTGGAACAACTGTGTCAGTTTATGCTGGCGCTGGCTTTCGACGGGCACAACGAATACGATTCTTTGGCAAGGGTTTCCGAAATTCAAACCGGTATTGTCAGCAAAAAAACAACCCTGATCATGTTTCGGGTTCGGAATGTTATTAAGGAAGTGGGAAGTAAAAAAGAAGTGATTGCCGAAGAAATGTATTTATGGGGCTATGAAGGTTCCGGCCAGGATGCGCGTTTCATAGATTATTCTGAAGCAAAGGAACTCTTGCTGAATGCAAAAAGTTTGAGGAATATTTCCATTGAAAAACAACAGGATGATTTAACTCGTGAATTGAAACATTTTGAGGAGCTTGAAAATCAGTTTCATCAACTGGCGGTGTTACGGGCAGAAAACCTGGTAAAAGCACACGGGCGGTTTAAGGAACTGGTTGGTGGAAGACGTTACGAAAAAGCCACACCTGTTTTACCGCCCGATGTAATGGGAGTTTATATTTTAATGCCGAAACCAACAGATATTTTTTAATGACAAAAGAAGAATTACTGGAACGCATCAATGATTTGGAATGGGAAGATTTTGAGGTAAAAGAGGCCAAGTCGCAACTTCCGAAATCAATCTGGGAAACGGTCAGTTCATTTTCCAATACTGCCGGTGGCTGGATTGTTTTGGGGGTGAAACAAACCAACAACAAATTTGAAATTACCGGCACAAGAAATATAGAGCAACTGGAACAGGATTTTAACAACACCCTGGCAGCTAAACAAAAATTCAATGTGTTAATCCGTCCGGTAATTAAAAAATACCATTTCGCGGAAGGCAATGTACTTGCTTTTTACATTCCGCTTTCGGATAAAAAACCGGTTTACTACAATAATCAGGAGAACACTTTTGTACGGTACGGAAGCGCTGACGTGCGGGCTTCAAAAGAAGAAATTGATTCCATGTACCGCGACCAGGCATTTGGCACCAAAACGGCTGAGATTGCGCCCGGAAGTTCACCCGATGATTTGAACCATAATTCTGTGGAAAACTACCGCGATTACATGGGCAGGTTTAATAAAAGTTTGTCATATAATAAATTGTCAACCGCCGATTTTCTGAACAAAACAGCGGTCACTGTGGACCAGAAGCTCACCTACAGCGGGTTGCTCTTCTTTGGTAAACAGGACAGCATTCTGGAACATTTTCCCGATTTCCGAATTGATTTGCTTGAAATACCCGGAACTTCCTATTCCGATTCAAAGGTAAGATATACTTACCGGCTGCCGGAGCAGGAAAACATCTGGGAATATTATTTTGCCCTGTTCGAACGCATCAGCCAGAAAGTGGATAAGCCTTTTACGCTGACCAAAGAAGGATTTGCAGCCGAGGATTTTCCCCACATCGAAGCGCTGAGGGAAGCTACGGTAAATATGCTGATGCACGCCGATTATTTCAGCCCGGCTAAATCGAGGGTGCGGATTTTTACCAACCACATCGAGTTTTTTAATCCCGGAGGTTTGCCGAAACCGTTGAAAATGCTGATGAGCACCGACATGTCGATTCCCCGCAACAGAACCATCGCCAAGCTGTTCCGGCTGGTAAAACTGGCCGAAAACGCCGGGTTTGGTTTCGACCGCATGAATGCCGGCTGGTCCTCCTTTAGCAAAACATTACCGGAATACACTGCCGAACTCGATTTCTTAATCGTGAAATTTTTCCTTGAACCTGAAACTGTGGAGAAAGGTTCGGATAAAACTGTAGGAGAAACTGTAGGAGAAACTGTGGAGAAAACTGTGGAGAAAACTGTGGAGAAAATTTTGCAGCTTATGCACGAAAATCCTTCAATAACTATGAACCAGCTCAGTGAAGAAACCGGACTTACAAGACGTGGAATTGAATGGAATATTAAGAAACTGAAAGAAGAGGGGAAACTGGAACGAATTGGCCCGGACAGAGGTGGGTACTGGAAAATTAACAAAGAATAAAATTAACTGGTATGCAATACAGCGCCATCAACATACAGGGGAATATTATTTCGGGTGAGATACTCGAAAAAATCCGCATGGAAGATATCCGGCACCAGTCGCAGGCTGATTTTGGACTGGATAAAAATACCACCATCCGCGATGAGATTGGCATTGCCTGGGCTGCAACACGTGCACACTGGAACGCTTTTAAACTGAGGAGGGACCGTTTAAAAGAAAATGACACCGGAACATCGGAAACCCGGCAGGGATGGATGATTCCCTTTTTACGCGAACTGGGGTACGATTTGGAAAAATCAACCGCCGAAATCATCAACGGGAAAACGTACGCCATCAGCCACCGGGCTGCAAACCGCGACGGCTTTCCGGTGCATATTGCAGGCATTAATCAGTCGCTCGATAAAAGAGCAGAAATGGGTGGAACCCGGCTGAGCCCTCATGCGCTGATTCAGGAATACCTGAACAACCACGAACATTTGTATGCCCTGGTAACCAATGGCCGTTTTTTGCGGTTGTTGCGCGATGCCACACGCCTTTCAAAGCTTAGCTACCTGGAATTCGACCTCGAACGGATTATGGAGGAGGACCAGTTTGCTGAATTTGCGCTGATGTACCGGTTACTGCATGTTACCCGTATGCCCGAAAATCAGAGTTCCGGGGAAGAATCGGTGATTGAATTTTACCATCAGGTGGCACTGGATTCCGGCTCGCGGATACGGGAGAAACTGAGCGCCGCGGTGGAGCAGTCGCTGAAACTGCTGGCAAATGGTTTGCTGCAGCACCCGGCCAATGAACAGCTTCGCGCACAGTCGTTAAACGGAGAACTGAAACCGGCAGCCTTTTACCTTTACCTGCTGCGTACGGTTTACCGCACCCTGTTCCTGATGGTTACCGAAGAACGCCACCTCATTTACCCGGAGAAGCGCGATGAGGAAATCAATAAAAAACGCGACATCTATTACCGCTACTACAGCATAGGCCGCCTCACACGGCTGGCCGAAAAGCAGATTTACGTGGACCCGCGCAAAACCGATTTGTGGCAGTCGTTAATGACCACCTTCCGGTTGTTTGAAAACGGGTATTTCGGCGAAAAACTGGGCATAAAACCGCTGGGCTCCGGACTGTTTGCACCCAATGCGCTGGGCAGCCTGAAAAACCAGGCGCTGGACAACGGCACACTGTTAAAAGTGCTCAGCCTGCTGGTAACTTTCGAAAATGAAAACCGGCAGCGTGTGCGGGTAAATTATGCCGACCTCGATGTGGAAGAATTCGGTTCGATGTACGAAGGACTGCTGGAATACGACCCAACCATTAACGAAATCAACGGCCAGCCCCTGTTCTCGTTTGTAAAAGGCGAAGGCCGCTCCTCCAGCGGCTCCCACTACACCCCCGAAGAACTCGTCAAACCACTCATCAAACATTCATTGGATTATATCATTGAAGAAAGACTTCAAAATCCTGCGAAATATGTTAGTAGCACGAACCTTTTCTCCCCTTCCCAAGGGGAGATGTCACGCAGTGACAGAGGGGTTTCAAATTCCAAAGATGAAAATGCTTTAAGAACCGCCCGCGAGACTGCTTTGTTGTCCATCTCCGTTGCCGACGTTGCCTGCGGCTCGGGCCACATCCTCCTCAGCGCTGCCCGCCGCATTGCGCTTGAACTGGCACGGTTGCGCACCAACGAAGACCAGCCCTCACCACCCGCCCTCCGGCAGGCTACCCGCGATGTCATCCGCAACTGCATTTACGGCGTTGACCTCAACCCGCTGGCGGTGGAACTGTGTAAAGTCGCCCTGTGGCTGGAAGCCCATAACCCCGGTGAACCGCTCAACTTTTTAGACCACCGTATAAAATGCGGGAACTCTATAGTTGGAGTCGCTCACATGGAAGACCTGAAAAAAGGAATTCCCGATGAAGCATTTAAAAAGCTGGCTGACGATGATAAAGAAACAGTAAAATATTTCAGGGATAAAAATAAAGAAGAACGTAAGGAATTAGCCGGACAATTCAAAATTGACCGGGATGCTGATGTGAACAACCGTGTAGAAGAACTTGCAGTTAGTTATGGTGAAATTGTAAAAATGCCTGAATTTACGCCTGAAGAAATTGAAGCAAAAGAGAATGCTTATAATAAACTTACCTCCGGTTACGGATGGATGCGGTTGCAACAGTTGGCAGATATACAAACTGCACAATTCTATATTCCGAAAACTGAAAATCATCAAAACCATTTGATTACAGACGGCGATTACAGGACCTGGTTAAACGGAAAACAGCAAATTGTCGGGCAAGCACCGGCTTATGCCGGAGGGACAGCAGCAAGAAAACGCTTTTTCCACTGGTTCCTTCAGTTCCCACCAGTTATGCAAAATGGTGGATTCGATTGTATAGTTGGAAATCCGCCATTCCTTGGCGGACAAAAACTGACCGGTACGTTTGGAAATAATTTTGCGGAATACGTTAAATATGAATATGCACCGATTGGTAGCGTTGATTTGGTTACCTACTTTTTCCGCCGGATTTTTAACATCATTAAACAAAAGGGATTTCTTTCCCTGATTTCTACGAATACCATTGCTCAGGGAGATGCCCGTGTTGGAGGACTGGCTGTAATTTACCAGCAAGGCGGAACCATTAACCATGCGGTTCGTTCCATGAAATGGCCCGGACGTGCTGCCGTTGAAGTATCCCTGGTTACCATCCATAAAGGAGAATGGAATGGGAAGTTCGTTCTCGACCAAAAGGAAGTTAGACAAATTACCTCTTACCTTGACGATTCAATTTCTTTAGGAGACCCCTTTCCCTTAAAAGCCAATGAAGGAAAAAGTTTCCAGGGTAGCATTGTTTTGGGAAAAGGTTTTGTTCTTACGCCAAAAGAGGCTCAAAAGCTGATTGATAAAAACAAAAAAAACAAAGATGTTTTATTTCCTTACTTGAATGGTGATGATTTAAATAATCAGATTGACCAGAGTCCAACCCGCTGGGTAATTAATTTTAGAGATTGGCCTTTACGCCGATATACACAAAAAGAATGGGATGCTCTTAATAATGAACTGCAAAATGAAATTGAAAAGAAATTAGAAAAGAGTAATACCATTGAAATTGCTCCGCCCCATTTCAAGAAGGAAGTAGCAGCAGATTACCCTGATTGTTTAGATATTGTGGAGAAATTAGTAAAACCAGAGAGGTTAAAACAGATTGGAGACAGAGGTGCACAATTTTGGTGGCAATTTTTAAGAATTAGGGGAGAACTTTATTCAACGATAGAAAATTTAGAACGTGTTATTGTAGTAGCATTAATAAGCAAAACTGCGGGTTTTGCAATTTATTATGATCAATTAGTATTCTCTAATAAAGTTGAAGTATTTGCACTTAGCGAGTATTCCCATTTCTCATTTTTAATGTCCTCATTGCATAATATATGGGCATGGAAAAATTCAACAACATTAAAATGAGACTTAAATTATATATCTAAAACAAAATTTGAAACTTTTCCAATTCTTGATAATCTTTCAGTTAATATTAGCCAAAAATTGATCCTTATTGGGAAAAGCTATCATGAATTTCGTTCTCAACTAATCCAAAATATTCAGTTAGGCTTAACAAAAACCTACAACTTATTTCAT
>CAZKGS010000007.1:0-26443 GCA_964552105.1 uncultured Syntrophaceae bacterium | reverse complement strand
CATCGGCGACCATTGCCATATCGCAACCGGCGCCATCATCAACGGGGGAGTGAAAGTTGGATCAGGAACTTTTTTCGGCAGCAATACCGTTTGTAAAGAATATATTGAAATAGGGGAAAATGCAGTAATCGGCTGCGGAGCAAAAATTATCAAAAATATTCCTTAACTTTCTTTACCTTTCAGCTTTGAGCCTTGAGCTTTATGCTGTCACCTTATATGCTACCAGCTATAAACTATGAGCTATAACAAAACCTTCATAATCGCCGAAGCAGGCGTGAACCACAACGGCAGCCTCAAAATTGCCAAAAAGATGATTGATGCGGCTGTTGAGGCCGGAGCGGATGCAGTCAAATTCCAGACCTTCAAGGCGGAAAAGGTTGTAAGCAGATACGCTCCAAAGGCAGAATATCAAAAGAAAACAACCACGGCTGATGAATCCCAGCTTGAGATGGTAAAAAAACTGGAATTGGATGCAGCGACGCATCAAACGCTTATCAATTACTGCAGAAACAAGAACATCCAGTTCCTATCTACCCCGTTTGATCTCGAAAGCATAGACCTGTTAAATAAACTTGCCCTCGATATTTTCAAGATACCGTCCGGCGAGATTACCAATTTACCATATCTTCGAAAAATCGGTGCTCTTAAGAAAGAAAACATTCTTTCCACGGGCATGGCATCCTTGATTGAGATAGAAGAAGCCCTTGATGTGCTTACCGGTGCCGGAACGAAGTTAAAAGATATTACTGTTCTTCACTGCAACACAGAATATCCCACGCCCTTTGAAGATGTTAATCTCAAGGCCATGCTGACGATCAAGGCTGAGTTCCCCGGCGTGAAAATCGGTTATTCAGACCATACACTCGGAATAGAAATCCCTATTGCCGCTGTGGCAATGGGAGCAACAATTATCGAAAAGCATTTTACCCTTGATAAAAACATGGAAGGCCCTGATCACAAAGCATCCCTTGAGCCGAACGAACTCAAGGCAATGGTTCACGCTATTCGCAATATCGAAATTGCCCTTGGCAGTAGCATAAAAAAACCATCACCTTCGGAACTGAAAAACATGCTCATTGCCCGCAAAAGCATTGTGGCAACCCGCGATATCCGCAATGGAGAATCATTCACTGAAGAAAACCTGACAGCAAAACGTCCGGGTACTGGCATCTCTCCCATGCGCTGGGATAAGGTGATCGGGCAGGTCGCTCAAAAAGACTATAAAGAGGATGAACTGATATGAGCGCAGTAGCAAAATTTGAGAATTTGCAGGATCGCATCATTGAAATCAGAGATCAAAAGGTATTGCTGGATGTTGATGTTGCAGATATTTACGGCGTTGAAACAAAACGAATTAACGAGGCCGTAAAGAATAATCCCGACAAGTTCCCATCCGGATATATCATCGAACTGGATAAGGCAGAGTGGGGTGGGGTGAAGTCGAAATTTTCGACTTCAAAGAGAGGGGGAAAAGTTAAATTGCCAAGCGCCTTCCCTGAAAAAGGCTTGTATATGCAGGCCACCATTCTCAAAAGTCCACAGGCCACAGGCCGTTCAGGCTACCTTGACAATCATTGAAACTTTTTCAAAAATCAGACAGCTATCAAGAAACATTCAGGAGCTATCGATTATTCAAGGTAAAGCTGATCAGAAGGCACTCATGCAGAGAAGCGGAGAGATGATTGCTGAACTCCTGGATGACGACCTGCAAACAACCGACACAGAAACATCGATAGAACTGAACTTCGCCGTTTTGAAATTTAAGCACACGATAAAAAAGAAAAATAAATGAGAACTATCTGCATTATAACCGGCACCCGTGCCGAATATGGCCTCCTCTACTGGCTGATGAAAGAGATTCAGAAAGATGCTGATTTGGAGTTGCAGCTCCTTGTCACAGGTATGCACCTTTCTCCCGAATTCGGCCTTACATACCGCCAGATAGAAAAAGACGGGTTTAAGATTAATAAGAAGATCGAAATGCTTCTTTCCTCGGATACACCAGTAGGGATTTCAAAATCAATGGGGCTTGGCATGATTGGATTTGCAGAGGCATATGAAGACCTGAAGCCGGATATTGTGGTGCTTTTGGGAGACAGGTTTGAGATTTTTTCAGCGGCCACCGCTGCCATGATTGCCCGGATTCCTATTGCCCATCTGCACGGTGGAGAAACAACTGAAGGCGCTTTTGATGAAGCAATCAGGCATTCCATTACCAAGATGTCTCACCTGCACTTTACTGCTGCGGAGGAGTACAGAAGACGGGTTATTCAATTAGGCGAAGACCCAGCAAGTGTCTTTAATGTAGGCGGTTTAGGGATAGACAATATCAGGAAGCTAAAACTCATGAGCAGGGAAGAGCTTGAAGATTCGATAAATTTTAAACTTGGCCCGAAAAATCTTATGATCACTTTCCATTCAGTCACGCTTGAACACGCCACGGCAAGAGAGCAATTTCAGAATCTTCTGGATGCACTGGATGAACTCAAAGATACTAACCTGATTTTCACAAAACCAAATGCAGATACTGAAGGCCGCGTAATAACTAAAATGATCGATGATTATGTTACCAGAAATAACCACAAGGCCATTGCAGTTGTAAGTCTCGGACAATTGCGGTATTTATCCGCTATGCAATTTATCGATGGAATTACAGGCAATTCGTCCAGTGGCCTTGCCGAAGCCCCGACATTTAAGATCGGCACAATCAACATAGGGGATCGTCAAAGGGGGAGAATCAAAGCCGATAGTGTCATAGATTGTGAACCGAACAAGGAATCAATCCTGACCGCTATCAGAAAACTTTATTCCAAAGAATTTCAGGAAAAACTCAAAGACGTAGAGAATCCATATGGCGAAGGCGGAGCAACCGAAAAAATCAAGAAAACCCTCAAAGGAACCGACCTTTTAGATATTTTGAAGAAAGAATTTTATGATATCTCTGTAGTTGATAACGTTGTAAAATCATAAGGTCAAAAACACAAACCATGAAAAATATAACAATACACCCACAAGCCACTATCAAAGAAGCCATGGAGGCCCTGGACAAAACTGCCGAGAAGGTTCTTCTGGTGGTTGATGATGGACAAGCCCTTATGGGTGCCTTGACGGATGGCGATATAAGGCGTCACATTCTCAAAGGTCGGAATTTAAGCGGCACCATCCGAGATGCCTTTCATTCAAACCCGGTTTTTGTATTTCAGGAAGATTTTGATTCGGATAAGATCAAGGCGACTTTTCTGGAAAATAAAATCGACCTGATTCCCATTTTGGATCAAAACCGCAAGGTGCTTGATTTCATAACTTGGGAAAAGGCGTTTGGAAATAACAAAAGGTCAGAAAATCAAAAATTGGATGTTCCGGTAGTTATAATGGCCGGTGGCAAGGGCACACGTCTTGAGCCGTTTACAAGAGTTTTGCCCAAACCTCTTATTCCTGTCGGCGACAAGCCGGTGATTGATCATATTATTGACAGATTCAGGATCTATGGAATAAGTGAATTTTATCTGACGATTCACCACATGGCCAAGATCATACGCGCCTATTTTGAAGAAAAAGAACCGGATTATTCCGTGGGCATTGCCGAAGAAGATGAGCCCAGAGGCACAGCCGGCAGTCTTAAACTCCTTGCGGACAAATTAAATAAGCCCTTTTTTGTCTCTAACTGTGACATTGTTATAGAGACCGATTACGCTGATCTTTATCATTTCCATATGCAAAACAAATATGACATCACATTGGTAGCCTCAGCAAAACAGTTTAACATCCCCTACGGCATATGCGAGCTGAACGGTGGAGGAAGTTTGGAACGGATAGAAGAAAAACCGGAATACAATTTTCTGGTAAATGCAGGGATGTATGTATTGAATCCCGCCGTTCTTGAACTGATTCCCGACAATACGTTGTTCCACATTACCCATCTGATTGACACGATAAAGAAAAATGGGGGGCAAATCGGTGTGTATCCGGTCAGCGAAAAGGCCTGGATCGATGTCGGCCAGTGGGCGGAGTACCGCAAGGCGTTGAAAGTGATTGAGGATATTTGAGATGATTAACAACAAAAAAGTGTTGGCAATTATTCCCGCGCGTGGTGGTTCAAAAGGACTGCCGGGGAAAAATATAAAAAATCTTTGCGGTAAGCCTTTGATTGCGTGGAGTATTGAGCAGGCTAATTCTTGTAGCTATATTGATAAAACACTTTTGTCAACGGATGATGAGGAAATTGCGGAAATTGCGAAAAAATATGGTGCAGAAGTGCCATTTATACGGCCTGCTGAGTTGGCAAGTGATACTGCATCAACTATAGATGTTATTTTCCATACCATAGAATGGCTCAAAAAACATGAAGATTATCGACCGGAATATATCCTGCTGCTTCAACCAACATCACCATTGCGGGAAGTAGAAGATATTGAAGGTACCATCCAAATGCTAAAGGATAAAAATGCCCAGGCCATTGTTTCAGTCTTCGAAACTGATTACCATCCATGGTGGTCAAACACCTTGCCCGAAAACGGCAACATGAAAGATTTTATCAGACCGGACATTCTTAATAAACGCAGACAGGACCTGCCGGTTTTTTATCTGCTCAATGGTGCCATATATCTTGCCGAGTCGGATTATTTGTTTGCGCGCAATGGGTTTTTCGGCCCTAATACATTTGCGTATGAAATGCCGAAAGAGCGTTCAGTTGATATTGATTCAGATATAGATTTTAAACTGGCTGCATTGTTGATGGAGAAGCAAAAGTGTCTTTCGGAATAAGAAGGATTTAGAGGATCGAAACAGATCATGGCTAAAGGTATAAGGCAGATAACTAAAATAATATATTTTATCGAATCTCCTTTTAATCAAAGAGACTACGAAAGGCTGGGGGTTGAGGTTTTTATTAAAAATGGATTTGAAGTTTACGTGTGGGATTTTACGCCATTCTTACATCCTGAAGTTCATCGAAAAGTGAAGGTTCCGGATCCAATAACTTATGAGAAATACCGGCAATTTTTGACAAAGAAGGAAGCGGTATCTGCTATTCTAAAAGAATCCCAGGGTTCGTTTGTTGTATCCTACATAGGATATAGGCCCAAATCATTTCCTATTTTTAAAACACTTTCAAAAAATGGGATCCCGTACAGTGTATTTATGGCCAATGCTCTTCCATCGATTGCCCGAAGATTACACCCAATTGATATCTTGAAGAAAATATTACGAGCAACACCCAACAAGCTCATTAATTATGTTTTTGCCCGTATTCCGTATAGCTACCTGGGCATTAGATCGGCTCGCTTTAATTTGGCTGGAGGCGAACTGTCCACTAAATATTATAAATATCCTGTTGGCCCAAAGACTGAAACGCTTTGGTTACATACTCTGGACTATGACATTTATTTAAAAGAACGTAATAGATTGGTTCAACCTAAGAAGAATAAGGGTGTGTTCCTTGATGAATATTTGCCGTTCCATCCAGATTTTCTGCACCAGCAAGTCTCCCCTCCAACAATGCCTGAAGACTACTATCCATCTCTTTGCAGGTTTTTCGATTTTATCGAAGGCAATTATGGTACTGACATTGTTATTGCGGCTCATCCGAGTTCCAGATATGAAGAGCTTCCCGATTATTTTGGAGGCAGGCCTGTTATTAGAGGGAAAACAGTCCAGATGGTGAGAGAATCAGAATTTGTGATTGCACATTCCAGCACTTCTCTTAATTTTGCTGTCCTGTTTGGCAAACCGGCGATCTTTATAACAACAAACAAATTAC
Organism: uncultured Syntrophaceae bacterium; assembly: GCA_964552105.1. Classification (GTDB taxonomy): domain Bacteria; phylum Desulfobacterota; class Syntrophia; order Syntrophales; family UBA6807; genus CAZGAK01. The sequence goes on along the minus strand of CAZKGS010000007.1, from coordinate 20,685 downwards.
ACCAAAGTTCTCATGGGCCGTTCATACAACTGATGGCTTCATGGTTCGGTAAACGACCGGTCAACCTAGATAATTCGATAAAGATTGATTGGGATAAGGAACTTACGGTAGATGAAGAAGCATACGCTAAGTACAAAAATTGTTACATCAAGAAAAACGGTTCTGAAGAACTTCCTTTCTGGGAAATTGTCAGCAACAAGGTACAAACGTTAACTTATTGAAATATTACTATTTTACTAGTGCAATGTCTCGTGCATAGACCGACCTTTTATTTATCCAATGCCTTCTGATTCCCTCAAAAAACGCTATCTCGCTAAGCTATCTGCCAATTTTGTCGGTTTGGCCATTAGTGTTGTTACTCAGGCCATTATTCCCCGGGGGCTGGGGCCGAGAGCCTATGGCGATTTTAGCTTTCTTTCCAATTTTTTTAATCGAGTTGCCGGTTTCCTGGACATGGGCACCTCCATTGGGTTCTACACAAAGCTCTCTCAACGACAGCAGGATTTCGGACTTGTCTCCTTTTATCTTACGTTTACCGGTCTGGTCTCTTTTCTCCTGATTATATTTGTGAGATGTATCCATGTGACAGGCACTTACACCACACTCTTGCCGGATCAGACTCTTTTCTACATCTATCTGGCGGCGGTCTGGGGAATCCTTACCTGGGTTGTCCAGGTTTTAAATAAAATGGCAGATGCCTATGGAGTAACTGTATCAACAGAGATTGCCAGAATTATACAAAAAGGGTTTGGGTTGGTTCTTATCCTTGGACTCTTTTTTTCGAACCAGTTGAACCTGACCCATTTTTTCTTCTATCACTATTTCATGCTGATATTCCTGTCTCTGGCTTTTATCTGGGTGATGGGGCGAAGCGGTCATTCGCTATGGAGAAGCTGGAAACTTTCCCTTGTTCAAATTAAAACATACGCAAAGGAATTTTTCAGTTACAGTCATCCGCTTTTTGTCTATGCGCTGGTTGGTCTGATTGTAGGTATTCTTGATCGTTGGATGCTTCAGAAATTTGCCGGGAGTGTAGAGCAGGGGTTTTATGGCCTTTCCTACCAGATTGGAGCTGTCTGCTTCCTTTTTACCTCAGCCATGACCCCCCTTATTACCCGTGCATTTGCCATTGCATTTGGTGAAAAAGATCTTCAGGAAATGGCCCGGCTTTTTCGCAGATATATTCCCATGCTCTACGCCACAGCCGCTTATTTTGCCTGCTTTATTGCCGTGCAGGCGGGTAAAGTAACTTTTATTATGGGCGGGGACAAATTTCAACATGCTGCTCTGGCGGTTATGATTATGGCCTTTTATCCCATTCACCAGACATACGGGCAATTAAGTGGCTCTGTCTTTTATGCTACTGGACAGACCGCACTCTACCGCAATATCGGAATCACCTTTATGCTTATCGGCCTTCCAGTTACATATTTTCTAATAGCTCCCGGTTACATGCTGGGATTGAATGCAGGGGCAACGGGCTTGGCAATAAAGATGGTGGCTGTACAAATCATCGGTGTGAATGTCCAGCTCTGGTTTAATGCCCGCTTACTGGGGCTTAGTTTCTGGCGGTATATAGGTCATCAATTGGTGAGTGCCGGGTGCCTCTTGGGGATTGCAGTGCTTGCAAAGATCTCTATAGATCAGGGCCTTGCTTTACAGAATAAAATATTCTATAATTTTTTTCTTGCCGGAGTTTTGTACACGACTTTTGTTATAGCATTGGCTTATTTTCAACCCATCCTTTTCGGATTGAAAAGGCAAGATATACAATTTATAGTCAAGTCGGTAACAAAGAATTTCAGGCGGGTTTGAAGTCTTAAATACGTCTGGCATTAACCGAACATAAGAAATATCAAAAATTCCTTTAAGGGTAACAAATGATTGATTCTCACTTAATCCAATTAATAGTATGCCCACATTGTCATGCAACATTAACCGAAGATGATAATATGCTAAAGTGTCCTGAATGCAATAGGACATATCCAATCAGGCGAGGTATCCCCGATTTTCGTCATAAAGATGATTACTGGTGTAACGTAAGCCGGGAAAAGATGCAGTATTTAAATCAGAGAGCCGAGGAGACAGGTGATTGGATTAGTAGCGCAAAAGAGATTATTCCAGAGTATGCGGGTCATTTTATCCCTTTTTACCGAGCTGACAGTCAGTTTTTGTGGCCCACGAATAAAGATTCAATAATATTAGATGCGGGAAGTATGTGGGGTGGTCTTACAATCCCAGCAGCACAATTTCATCACGAAGTTTATGCGGTAGATAAGACACTAGAAACTCTTGAGTTTATGAACATACGTGCGAAACAAATGGGTTTTGATAATATCCATACTTTTGCCGCTCCTATAAAATCTCTTCCCTTTTCGGATAATTTTTTTGACCTTGTTGTTCTAAATGGAGTTCTGGAATGGGTCGGGTTGGATGAGGATGTAATACTGGAAAAGCACTGGAAAGGAAAAAGAAACGAGAAACAGATATATTCTAAAACTCCTGAAGAAATGCAGATTGATGTTTTGAAAGAGTTGCGCCGTGTTTTGAAGCCGGAAGGTTTCCTTTATATTGCCATAGAAAACAGATATGGTATTCAGTATTTTCTCACTTTTCCTGATGACCATAACAATGTCAGGTTTGTTACTTTTCTGCCCCGTTTCTTGGCAAACAAAATCAGTAAAATTATGGGAAAAGGTGAGTATCGGACTTATATTTATTCTCCAGGGCAATTGGCTAAGCTTCTGAAAAGAAGTGGCTTTAAAATTGATTCAATGTACGGGGTATTTCCACATTATATAAAAATAAAAAAAGCTTTTCCCTTAAGCATGGCAAGGTTCTTTAAAAGTGAAGTTCAGATAGATAGCATTATACCAAGAGTTTTGCATAATATCGTAAAGCCAATTATACCTAAATCCATTGTTCATCATATCAGCCCGAGTCTATTTGCAATTTGCAGAAAAAATAATAATAACGATGAATCACTTCCAAGGATACAGAGGTTGCTTATAAAAGCGGGTGTTCTTAAAAAACAAGACCGCATTCGATTTGTTGTTTCTAATAATCGTTATGAAAATTACAATTCCACTAATATAACTATGTATGACCACAAAAATTGTCCTTTGTATTTTTGTAAAATCGCCCGCGATCCTAAAATTTCCGGATTGCAGACTGAAGCGGAGAATTTAAGGTGGATTTCTAATAAAATGCCAGCATCAAAAGGATTAATTTATCAAATACCTGAACTGAGATATTATGGTGTTTTAGATGATATAGAAGTATTTGTTGCTACTTTCCTGGGTGCAAAAAACATTAAACTTACTCCGCATTATATCCTGAATAAGGGCTTTGATAAAATTGGAATGACGAATGGTTTTTTTAGAAAAAATATTGGATTTGCCGAAGAAAAACTTTTCTTAAAAAGAATAGATGGAAAAATCAGGCTGGCAATAAATGCTCTTGTGGAGTTTCAGCAAGTTACATCTAAAGGCAAATCTAAAATAATAGATATTGCAAATAATATTATAGATAAATATTTTACACTGCACGAAAATGTTCCTGATGAAATAAAAAAGGATATTTTAACATTAACAGATAGAATACAAAATATATCGCAGACAGGTATTTTGACTTGTTCAGTACATGGCGATTATGATTTTGACAATGTATTATTTTTTACAGCCGATAGAGTCGGCTTAGTTGATTTTGAACATTTAGAAAAAGAGGGTACCCCATTTTTTGATCTGGCTACGCTCATCTTTAATCCGTTAATTATAAAGTGGAAGAGTAGCTATTTTAAGAATGAATCGCTTGTAAAATACTTGAACCAGTATGGAGCCATAAAACATATTATCAAGTGGCTTGAATTCTTCTGTGATAAACAACATCTGCCTTATTCAATAATACCAATAATACCGCTGCTTGCCGCGATTGAACAGAATATAAAGGTATATCCTTCATTCAGAGATCCTAATACCCTTCCAATGTATGGAGATAGTATTCTTAAAGAACTTCTGGCGATAAATATAGATGGTAAACATTAAACAAGGGGCAATAATTTTCATAAAGGCATAATAAGAAATGCTGGTCAACCTACTAAAGAAAAAAATACCAAGGCTAATAAAACGTATAACATTACCCTATCAAATCGGCTTTGTTCAGGGGCACTCTCATCTTAGCGAAAAACAGGTCTTCCATATTGAGCAAGTACTGAATTCTGAAGATAGTGAAAATATAGTAACCGAATATGAACAGCGAATGTCATCGCTGATCGGTTTGGGGTTTGGAGTAAGTTTTGCTGCTGGCAGAATGGCTTTCTATTCCCTCTTAAAAGCGTTAAACATCGGTGCTGGCGATGAAGTTATTTTACTCGGGTTTACCTGTTCGGTAATGCCGAATGCCGTATGGCGTGCTGGTGCGACTCCTATCTTTGCTGATATTGACAAGAATACTTTTGGGTCTGATCCCGTGGAGATTAAAAAGAAGATTACATCACGTACAAAATTGATTGTTGCCCAGCATTCCTTTGGAATACCATGTAATATTCCCGCTATTGTCGAGATAGGAAAGAAATATGGTATTTTTGTAATGGAGGATTCCGCGATTGCTTTAGACTCTGAGATCGATGGAATCAAGGTTGGAAACTGGGGAGATGCCGCCATTTTTTCCACTGACCACAGCAAACCCCTTAATACCTTGATAGGTGGCTTTTTTTACACTAAAGACCAGGCCATTTATAAAAAAATAAAAAAATATTCCGATAAACTACCGGATTTGAATAATATTCATCAACAAAGGCTCTTTAAACAATTTATATTTGAACGCAAAAACTATACACCTATACGTTACCCTCGTTCAATTATTATAAATCGTGCTAATGACTTGAAAGGAAAGCTCAGGCTCAGGCAAAAACAGTATGTTTTCCTTGAGGCGGATTATACAAAACAATCATCTTCCGACTCAAGTTATCCCTACCCTGCTAAACTCCCACCTTTTCTGGCACAACTCGGGCTTTATGAACTCGACCGCTGGGAATACGAAAAGAAAAAAAGAAAAGATTTACTGAATGGTTATATCAGTATTGCTAAGCAGTCTGGATTGGCTGAATGCCTACCAAAAGCGTACACTGACCCCCAAATAGAAATAGTTCCCCTGCGTTTTGTATTTGAACATCCCGATGCTGAAACATGGATGAGAAAGATGGATAGATATATCGATGTTGGATGGACATGGTTTTGTCAACCTATTATTTGTTGCCCTGATGGGCCTGAAAGTCTTGGATATGTATCCGGAAGTTGCAATGTTGGAGAGACATCGGCTAGAAATATTATAAATTGGCCTTGTGTACTTCCAGATAAATATCATAGTAACATCCTTAAGATATTTGGGAAGATTGCAAGCGATCTGTAGGAGGGTTCAGATGTATAACGATTATTGGAATAATATTGAAATCGAAAAAACAAAGCCATACTGGATTGAGGATAAATCGGATTTAAACGCAATTCACTTTATTCAGACAGAAACAAACCTTCAAAGATGCTTTCAGGATGCCATTAAATTTGCAATGAAATTTAGTGAGGTATCTGGACGTATTCTTGAAGTAGGCGCAGGTGTAGCATGGGCATCGGCTCTTTTGTCGAAGTTTGATAAAGTAGATTCAGTGACAGCAATTGATTGTTCTAAACATAGGCTGTCGAAGATTGCTCCAATCATTTTTGAACAATTAGATGGAGATGTAAGTAAATTCAATCCGATAATAGAAGATTTTTTAAAATTTGATTTTAAAACAATGAAATTTGACATCATTTTGTTTTGTCAGTCATTATATATGTTTCCTGTTTTAGATGAAGTATTGGAAAGGGCATCAAAACTGTTGGTGCCCGATGGAATGATAATGGTTGTTTGTGAAAGAATTACTTCCGAGCTCCCTTTTTTTTCAATAAGTGGTCTTAAAAGACGTGCGAATCGATTATTGCGAAGAAGGATGGACGCATCAGGGAATTATTACTATGAAGATAAAGAATATCACCATGCCATTGTAAAAGCTGGATTCAAATATCACTTTCAGTTATTGGATTACCCTGTATATTTCGATAAGAATATAAATGCAGGCAATCATTTCGGCATTAAGGATTCACAAGAAATATTTGAAAAAGTTGAAAGAGATAGTATCTGAAAGAATATAATAGTGCGACATTTTAATTGCTGAGAATTATTTTGGAGGATCAGTTTATAATGGGCAAAATTATCCGACTCTCCCGTTCAATGGTTGGTCAGGCAGAAGCTGCAGCAGTCGCCCGAGTCATTGTCGAAGATGGTTATCTTGGTATGGGAAAGGAAGTTCAGCTTTTTGAAGAAGAAATTGCAGAATTTCTCGGTGTGCCCAAGGAATGGGTCGTCTGTGTTAATTCCGGGACCTCCGCCTTGCATTTGGCAGTTGAAGCAGTGACACAGCCCGGAGATGAGGTCTTGACGCAAGCATTGACCTATCTGGCCACATTCCAAGCCATATCTGCTGCCGGTGCTGTTCCTGTGGCCAGTGAAGTGTTGCCGCAAAAAATTACCATTGATCTGCAGGATGCAGAGAAAAGACTTTCTTCTTCAACAAAGGCAATTGTACCGGTTCATTATGCCGGTAGCCCCGGTAATCTTGATTATATTTATGGGCTTGCCCATAAATATAATCTAAGGGTGATCGAGGACGCGGCACAAGCATTTGGTTGTACATATAAGGGACAGAAGATCGGTTCATTTGGAGATATTGTCTGCTTCAGTTTCGATGGGATTAAAAATATCACAAGCGGTGAAGGGGGCTGCGTGGTTACCTCGGATCAGAAAGTAGCCCAGTATCTACGTGATGCCCGGCTCCTTGGAGTGGAAAAAGATACAGAAAAACGATATTCTGGCCAGCGGAGTTGGGAGTTTGACGTACACCGTCAGGGTTATCGCTACCACATGAGCAATATAATGGCGGCCATTGGCCGCATCCAACTTGGAAGATTCGTCGGGGAGTTCGCGCCAAGACGTCAGGAACTTGCGCGAAATTATCGCGAGATTTTGGGCAAATGCGATGGTATCCGATTTTTTGATGTTGATTTAAACGAGATCGTTCCTCATATCCAGCCGGTCAGGGTGCTTAATGGCAAAAGAGACGCCTTGCGGGCTTTTCTTGAAAAACGAAACATAGGCACAGGAATTCATTACAAGCCGAACCATTTGCTCACTTATTATGGAGGAGGCCGGATAAGTTTGCCTGTGACCGAAAAATTATATGAAGAGTTATTAACATTGCCATTGCATTCAGGGCTCAGTGATGAGGATGTGGAGTATGTGTGTGAGAATGTGGAAGCGTTCTTTGAATCTCAAACCTAATCCTGGAGGAATTTAATGAAAACAGTCATATTATGCGGTGGTTTGGGAACCCGCCTTAGTGAAGAGACACAGATAAAACCAAAGCCGATGGTGGAAATCGGAGGTCTGCCGATCCTCTGGCATGTTATGAAGATATATTCATATTATGGATTTATGGATTTTGTTTTAGCTCTTGGATACAAGGGAGAGATCATAAAGCGATTCTTTATCGATTACAACTTGATGACAAACGATGTCACTGCATATTTAGGTGGGGGCAAGGTGGAATATGCCAATAATGGAGCGGAGGACTGGACGGTTTCAATGCTGAATACCGGTAGAGAGAGTCTTACCGGGGGAAGGCTGCACCGGCTGGAAGGAATGCTCCGGCGGGAAGGAAGGTTTATGCTCACCTATGGAGATGGTGTTTCTGATATTAATATCCGCGATTTGGTAAGGTTCCACGAAAAGAGCGGAAAAGTGGCTACGGTCACGGCAGTCAGACCGCCGGCGCGATTTGGCGGGATGGCAATTGATGGTGATATGGTGGTCGATTTTAAAGAAAAACCACAAATCGGAGAGGGCTGGATTAATGGAGGGTTTTTTGTTTTTGAACCGGAAATATTCGATTATCTGCATGGGGATATGACTGTGCTCGAAGGAGATCCAATGGAAAATCTGGTCAAAGACGGACAGCTTGCGGCATACCGTCATACAGGTTTCTGGCACTGCATGGATACCCTGCGCGACAAAAATGCATTGGAAACTATGTGGATGGGGGGTAAGGCCGAATGGAAGGTGTGGTGAGTAGGGTCTGAACGAAAAGCCGGTTCAGACACAGTTTTGAGTTCTAAGTTTTGAATTATGAATTAAAGACAAAGGACTAATATTATGTTTGATAATGTATATGAGAGAAAAAAGGTTCTTATAACCGGCCACACCGGATTTAAGGGATCATGGTTGTGTACGTGGCTGCTCCGATTGGGAACAGAAGTCTGTGGGTTCTCGGTGAATATCCCGACGAATCCTTCAAACTTTGAAGTCCTTGGTCTAAAAGAGAAAATCCAGCATATAGTGGGAGATGTTCGAAACAGCACCCAACTGCTGCGTGCTGTGCAGGAATTTCAACCTGATATTGTTTTTCATCTGGCCGCCCAGTCTCTAGTTCGCAGATCGTATAATGACCCAACAACAACATTTGAAACAAATGTATTGGGCACTATGAATGTGCTGGAATGTATACGACAGTGTCCGTCTATCCAAGCAGGGGTGATAATTACCAGTGACAAATGCTATCGTAATGTGGAGTGGATATGGGGATATCGGGAAAATGACATCCTTGGCGGTGAGGACCCTTACAGCGCCTCAAAGGGGTGTGCGGAACTTATAATTTATTCATATATCAATTCCTTCTTTCGAGATGGCTCCAGAGTAGCAAGTGCTCGGGCCGGAAATGTAATCGGTGGTGGCGATTGGGCTGAGGATAGAATTGTTCCGGATGCGGTAAAGGCGTGGTCACAGGGAAAATCAGTTGTTATTCGCAATCCCAACGCTACCCGTCCCTGGCAGCATGTCTTGGAACCTTTAAGTGGATATTTATGGCTTGGATCTAAATTGTGGGAAAAGAATAGTATGGCAAAAGGGCAAGCATTTAATTTTGGCCCTGGCGCTTCAGTAAACCAATCGGTGATACAAGTCCTGTCGAGCATGGCAAAGTATTGGCCAGGCGCTGACTGGAAGGTTGATCAAATAGACGGGAACAATCAGAAGGAATCAACTTTACTGAAATTGTGTTGTGACAAGGCCTTGAATCTACTCAACTGGGAAGCGATTCTTCCTTTTGAAGAAACCACCGCCATGACGATAGAATGGTACCAAACTTATTATGAACAGGGGAAAGATCACATGCTCAGGCTGACCAACTGTCAAATAGACGAATATTCATCCAGGGCCAGCGCAGAAGGGCTGCCATGGGCATTATCGTAAGCAGCGCAATAGAAAGCAAAATAGCTGGGGTAATTGTTGTTCCTCTCAAGCAAATTGAGGACGAACGAGGCGCCGTTTTGCATATGCTGCGTTCGGATTCACCCAATTTTTCCAAGTTTGGCGAGATATATTTTTCCGTCGTAAACCCGGGTACAATCAAGGCATGGAAACGTCACCGGGCTATGGCACAACACTTTGCAGTGCCACTGGGGCGGATTCGTCTGGCGTTTTTTGACGATCGCGCGGATTCGCCAAGCAAAGGGCAGATAGAAGAAGTTATCTTGGGACGGCCGGATCGATATTATTTGATCTGTATTCCACCTATGATCTGGTATGGATTCAAAGGAATCTCCGAGATGCCCGCACTTTTGGCAAATTGTTCCGACATGCCTCATGATCCGACTGAGTCGGAACAACTTGCTGTTTCAAATGATTACATTTCTTATGATTGGGGTGAAGATGATTAATCAAAAAGAAAATTTTTCAACCACTCAACCACTTAACCACTCAGCTTTAACTAATCCCACGGTAAGTGTCGTAATGAACTGTCTCAACGGCGAGAAATATCTCAGAGAGGCAATCGATTCAGTTTATGCTCAGACATATACTGATTGGGAGATCATCTTCTGGGACAATGCCTCAACGGACAAAAGCGGAGAAATCACCCAAAGCTATAACGAGAAACTGCGGTATTTCCGAGGCGAAAAGACTGTCCTGTTGGGAGCAGCGAGAAACAAAGCCATAGAACAAGCTAAAGGGGCGTTTATTGCTTTTCTGGATTGTGATGATTTGTGGCTGCCAATTAAGTTGGAAAAGCAAGTTCAGGCGCTAGAAAATCGGCCAGAAGTTGATTTTGTTTATAGCAATTTTTTCAAATTCGATCCAACAAACAACAGAAGGGCTCTGGTACTAAAAGGTAAACAACCTGATGGAAATGTTTTTGAAAATTTACTGTATCATTATGACATCGGTATTGTGACAGTTATGGTTAGAACTAAAGCCTTTACTGAGATGGATAAACTTTTTGATGAAAACTTGAATTTAGCTGAAGAATATGATGTGTTTATGCGTTTTCTTTACAACTCCCAAGCTGCTTGTTTGGCTGACCCATTAGCGATGCATCGTGTTCATCCGGGTATGAGTACCAGAAAATATTGGAAGGAATTTTCTGATGAGATCGCCTATGTAGTTAAAAAGTTAAAGAATTTAGATCCTAATTTTAAAAAAAAATATTCCGAAGCTCTCAGATACCAAAAAATACAACTCGAATTTCAAAAAGCAAAGGATAATATGGCATTCGGTCATCTAAAAACCGCGCGAAAACACCTTTCTCAATATAAGTGGTTCGATCATAAATTTTTTATTCTTTATTGCATGTCTTATCTGCCAGTCCGTCTCTGGTTTTTTTTACGGCCTTTCTGGACAAGAGGCACCTTTCGCTAAGTTACTTATGTTCGAAGAATGATGACAATGTTGATGAAACCTCTAAAAATTACAAAAGATAGAAGAAGAAAAAGTAATTTACTAAAAAAGCTCTTAGTTATCTCCATCTTGTTAGTACTTTTTAGGTTGCCTATTTTTGCAGTATTGAGCTTAGTAGGCGGACTGAACATTCGAGAACTTGCCAAACTTATTGTTATCTTACCTATATTGGTTCCTTTATTTTATCTTTTAAGAGCAGGCCGTGTTAAAAGTTTCGATAAGTATCCAGTTCTTTTATTTATTCTCTTCACAATAGTGGTAGGCATTAACTATTCTTTAATTCTAAATATATTTTATTCAGAACTTCCACTTACTAAAAATTTAAGAGTTTTTTCTATATTTCACTTTTTCTTGATATTTCCATTTTTTTTAGTAAATTTACGTCTGGAAAAAGACGACTATAGATACATAATTGATAAAATAGCTTCTGTCGTATTAAATATTGGCGGCTTGTTAATTATTTTTGAGGGGCTTGGATATTATTTAGGATGGTTTACTCCAGAAGATACACGTAATTTTTTGAGTGGGGGCATATATTTTCTAAGAACTAATGAATACCGTCCAATAGGTATTTTAGCAGATGCAGCAGCGTCTGGTACCTTACTTGCCGCATGTACTGCATATTATTTTGTTCAAAAAATCTCACACTTTAAAATTAGTTCAAAACATATACAACGTTTAAAATACCGATGGAGCACTATTATTATAGGTATAATCTCTGTTTTTGTTTCAGGTTCTTTAACGGCAATCCTTATTTTAATAATCACTATCCTGCTGAGCATGTTGATATATTCTAAATCACCCCTTAAAGCATTTTATGTTTCAATCGCAGCTATTCTATTTTTTGTCTGCTTTCGGTTTCTCCCCACCTTCGATATCTATAATTATTTTCTGAACTATCTTCATAACACAGATAAGTACATCCCGATTTTCTTTCCCTCATCATCATGGGACAATTTTCCTTTGTGGGGATACCATACATCCCCAAACTGGAATACAGGTGAATTTCATCTCTTTGATTATGCTGTTAAATACGGTTTCCTAATCTTTCTTCCATGTTTTATCTTAATGTTTTCCCCCCTGCTAAAAATGACTCGTTTATTTCCAACAAGTAATCAAGACAAAGCACCAATGATTTTATGTTTAGTTTTTCTGTTGGCAATTGTTCACTACTCAGGTTTTGAGCGGTGGGGGAATAATTATCTTTATACTCTGGCCGTAATAATGCTATTCAAGAAAGACACTCTTTCACCTACCCATATAATAGCCGAGAAGGAAGCTAACCACAGGAAATATATTGAATAGCAAATATTTTACCCATGCGGGTAAAATATGAGTAAAATATTCATCAAAGGAGAAAGCAATGATTAATTTTCCAGGCAGGAAATTTGTAAATACTTTGTTGCCAAGGAAAACGAAAGAAAATCTTTTCAGAGTTTATAATCTATTGAATGTAAGATTTAGCAGGATACTAAATAATCCAGTTATCTATAAGAACCCCAATAGACTGAGTTATCCAAAGCATCTTGCTCTCTCTCTAACTACGCGTTGCAATCTACGTTGCACCATCTGTGATCGCGAAGGTATTAAAACAGAAGACATGAACTTTGAAAATGTTATTAAGCTCAGGAATCCTATAAAACATGCAAAAATGATAGATTTAACCGGGTGGGGAGAGGCTATTCTATATCAAAAATACGCGGATGTTGTTGAGTATATTTTCTCGATTAACAATAAAAAAAAGTTGATATCTCAGACCACTAATGGAGTTATGTCTCATAAATATGGGGACTTGTTAAAAGGACGTTTGCAAAGATTGGTTATATCCTTGAATGCCGCCACTCCGGAAACATATAACAGAGAGATGAGAGGTGGGAATTTCAACAAAACCATCTCGAGTGTAAGAGCATTCCTCTCAAAGCTAACAAATGAAGATAGAAAAGTAGCCAGATTGCATTTTGTCGCGCATATAAACAATTATAAGGAGATGCCATTATTCGTTGAATTGGCCAAATCTCTTAATGTATCCCAGGTCAGTTTCGGTCAGTATATGTCAAATGGATCTGATACTGAACAAAATACTTTGCTTAATATAAAACGCCAGTACAATGATATTCTAAGAAAAGTAGATGAAGCATCAAAAAAATTTGGCGTGGAAGTGTTTTACCGAAGATTTGGTGAAAATTTGGGCCTTTCGACCAATAATTGTATGTTTCCGTATGAGTGGTGTTTTGTGCTGACAAATGGTGATATAACTCCATGCTGTTATCTTGGTGATATTACTATGGGAAATATTTTTGATGATAGTTTCGAATCAGTTTGGTTTGGCAAGAAGATGCAAAAAATAAGAAAATCACGTTACTTGCCGTCATGCTCATTATGCGCTCCCTTCCACCCATTTGATAATCCGGTATGCCACTTTACATCCAAGTATAATCTAAAAAAAATAGGAGAAAAAGTGAATATATAGGATGTCCAAAGAAATACTCGACAAAATATTAACAACAAGGCGTATATCCTTTAACCAGCTATTTCCAGGGTAGGTATTGTAAGGTTATATAAAATAACAGCATGTATAACCGGTGCTACCGGAATCATAGGAAGACGTATTGTAGAACGTTTTAGCCGTGAAGGATATTTAGTAAGAGTGCTGAGTCCGATGATAGGGTGCAAGCTATTCTATTTTTCAAGAAAAACAGATGATCCATGAGAACATTACACCAGAATGTATCGAAAATGTGTGTCTTGGGTGGCACTGGTTTTATAGGGAGACATCTGCTCGAGAGTCTCGGTGAGAGAGATGGTACCCAAGTAAAAGTATTATCCAGATTTAAACATGAAAATAATCATTGTCGAGTTTGTATCCACTATGATGAAGGAGATATGAGGAATTATGATTCAATGGTTCATTTTTTGGAACCTCTTTCAACCGCTGTCAATTTAGCATATCTCAATATAGAATCATCGGATGATAACATACGGGCAATGGAATATTTGGCAAAAGCCTGTATCGAACGAGGCGTGGCGAGATTAATCCATTTGAGCACTGCCGTTGTCGTCGGTAATGCAAAAGATGATGTTATTACGGAAGAAACGCCATGTACACCCGTAAGCATTTATGAAAAGACAAAGCTCAGGATAGAGGATATGTTGGTCGAGATCCTCAAGGGTAAATGTGAGGTTGTAATTCTGAGGCCTACAGCCGTGTTTGGTCCCTATGGGAAAAATGGATTAAAGCTTATAGACGAACTTATATCAGGAGCCCCTTTGGTCCGCCTTATTAAGGCGTCACTCTATTCGCGGCGGCGCTTGAATCTTGTATCTGTTAAGAACGTAGTTGACTCTATAATGTTTTGTATCGATTTCGTGGGGGATATTTCCGGAGAACGCTTTATTGTTTCTGATGATGATGCGGAAGAGAACAATTATCATGATGTTTCAAGGCTGCTTTCTTCTCATCTAGGTTTGAAGCAGGTAGGTATGGTCGATATACCATTCCAATCCTTTTTCCTTCCAGCCCTTCTGCGTCTGCGCAAACGTATTAATACTAATCCCAACAGGATTTATAGCGGTCATAAATTGGAACGTATCGGGTTTGTCAAAAGGAATGCCTTTCATGATGAAATAAGGCGGTTTGCACTATGGTACCAAGTACACCAGAAAACAGAGACGTGCATTCGCTGATGAAGGTTTTAAATGTCAACATATCACTTGACCCAGTGACCGGTGGGGGAACTGCGGAACGGACTTTTCAGATAAGCCGATCTCTGGTTAAAGCTGGCATAGAATGCACTGTTCTGACCACCGATTTGGGGTTAACTGCTGAACGTATAAAGGCATTGGATGGGGTAAATGTTATTGCGTTAACTTGTTTGCTTAAACGTTTTTATATTCCGAGATTTTCATACAGCGAGATTAAAAAAATTGTAGAGGTTGCTGACATTGTCCATCTTATGGGTCATTGGACTTTTATAAACGCTCTGGTTTATTTTATTGCGCATCGTCTTGATAAGTCCTACGTGGTATGTCCTGCCGGCGCGCTTCCAATCTATGGCAGATCCAAGTTTATTAAAAAATTATACAATTGGGTTATTGGCAACAAAATAATTCGCAATGCAACTGGACATATTGCAATAGCCGTAAACGAAATTGATCAATTTCAAGCTTATGGGGTTAAGGTAGATAAAATATCAATTATTCCCAATGGAATCAATGTTGAGGATTTTCAGGCAACTGACGCTGCTGGTTTCCGGAAGAAATACGGGTTGGACAAAAAATCTTTTATAATGTTTATGGGACGTTTAAATTCCATAAAAGGGCCTGATTTGCTTCTACGAGCCTTTTGCAATGTAAAAGACAAACTGAAGGATTTCCATCTGGTCTTTGCCGGGCCTGATGGTGGAATGTTCTCAGATTTAAAAGATATGGTTGTTGAGTTCAGCGCCAGCGACCGGGTCCATTTCCTCGGTTATCTGGTAGGTGCAGATAAGTCTCAAGCATATCATGCTGCTGACCTTTTAGTTATTCCTTCCAGACAGGAAGCCATGTCAATAGTGGTTCTTGAGGCAGGTATCACGGGAACACCCGTATTATTGACAGATCAATGTGGTTTTAATGATGTAGCCAGTATCGGCGGGGGTCAGGTAGTACCGGCATCCGTCGACGGACTGCAAAATGGTCTTATTGAAATCCTCAGAAATCCTGCCCAGTTGAAATTATATGGAGTAAACCTTAAAGAGTATGTTTATAAGCATTTTACCTGGGACTCTGTCATAAGTAAGTACTTAAAGTTATACCGCCAGATATTGAATGCAAGAAGATAAAATGAAGATTTTGATTGTTACTCAATACTTCTGGCCTGAGAGCTTTCGCATTAACGATCTTGCCGTGGGATTGAACAAAAAAGGTCACCAGGTGACAGTTTTAACTGGAATACCAAATTATCCCGATGGACATTTCTTTCAAGGCTATGGTTTTTTTAAAAATATTCGTCAAGATTACCATGGTGTAAAGGTGATGCGATTGCCCCTTGTTCCGCGCGGTAATGGGAAGGGCTTCCGTCTGGCGCTCAACTATCTTTCCTTTGCATTTTTTGCGAGTTTTTTAGCCCCCTTTTTTTGCCGGGGAAAGTTTGACCTTATATTTATTTATGAACCTTCTCCGATTACAGTATGTCTGCCCGCGCTTTTATTAAAAAAACTGAAATCTGCTCCGGTCATGTTCTGGATGCAGGATCTGTGGCCGGAGAGCCTGTCAGCCACTGGTGCGGTTCGTTCAGAAAAAATTCTGAAAATGGTAGAAATGCTTGTCCGATTTATATATAGAGGATGTAATCGTATCCTTATCCAATCACAGGCTTTTTTTGAACCTGTAACGCGTCTGGGCGGGGATTCGAGTTGCATTTTATTCTACCCCAACAGCGCGGAAGAGCTTTATCAACCGGTGGTGCTTGAAAAGGATGCGCCCCAACGTGCAGTGATGCCTGAAGGATTCTGTGTGACTTTTGCTGGAAATATCGGAGCTTCTCAAGATTTTGGAACGATTTTGAAAGCTGCAGAACTATTGAAAGAGCAAACAGAAATCAATTGGGTAATTATCGGGGATGGTCGTATGTTTCCCTGGGTTAAATCACAAGTTATTGAACGAAATTTAATGCAAACCGTGCATCTGCTCGGCAGATATCCGGTAGAAGCTATGCCCAGATTTTTCGCTTTGTCTGATGTTTTACTCGTTACGCTCAAAAAAGAACCTATTTTTGCACTTACAATTCCGTCAAAGGTTCAATCTTACCTGGCGTGTGCAAAGCCGATAATTGCTGCACTGGACGGCGAGGGGGCTAGAATTATTGAAGAAGCAGGGGCTGGGTTGACCTGCCCGGCGGAAAATCCGGAAGCTTTAGCAGCGGCTGTGCTTGCAATGTATCGTATGCCTCAATCGGAACGCCAGGCAATGGGAATGTGTGGCAACACTTATTTTAATGCACATTTCGAACATAAGATGCTCTTGGATCGTTTAGAGCTTTGGATGGAAGAGTTAAAAAAAAAAGAAAATAATACATAGATTTATGATTTGTGGAGAAAGCATATAATTCATTAACAACACATCCCGATTAACAAGAACTGGGAAGTATAAGCATGCAAACAAAAGTTTTAATTCTTGGTGGCACCGGAATGCTGGGACATACACTGTTTATGCAACTGTCCTTACAGAAAAATCTGGATGTATACGCAACGGCGCGAACCTCAAGTGGACTTTCCCTGTGGTTTCATCCTGATGCTGTAGAAAAAATACGAGTAGGTGTAGACGCAGATAATTTTGATACGGTTATCAGAGCTTTCGCCTCCATACAGCCGGACGTTGTGATTAATTGCATCGGCCTGATCAAACAATTGCCGATGGCAAGTGACCCTCTTTCGGCTATTATTATAAACTCATTGCTGCCCCATCAGATTTCAATGATTTGCCGCTCTGCCGGCGCACGGATGATTCATATCAGCACGGATTGTGTCTTTGATGGCAAAAAGGGAAATTATACGGAGAATGATTCCTCTACTGCAGATGATCTTTATGGAAGATCTAAATTCCTGGGGGAAGTTGCTTATCCTCTGCATTGCCTGACATTAAGAACATCAATTATCGGGCATGAGCTCAAAGGAAAACTTGGATTAATTGAATGGTTTCTTGCCCAGGAAGGAAAGGTTCGCGGATTTACACACGCGATTTATTCCGGGTTTCCAACTATAGAATTTGCACGAATTATTACTGACTATATCCTTCCCAACCCAGAGCTGACAGGAGTTTACCATGTATCATCCGATCCTATCTCAAAATATGACCTGTTGAAATTGGTGGCAAAAAAATATGACAAAGAAATTAAAATTGAACCATATGATGATTCTCGACAGAATCGTTCTCTGGATTCATCTCTATTTCGCCGGTTAACTGGCTATATGCCGCCTTCCTGGCCGGAATTGGTGGATAAAATGCATCAGGACTTCATTTCGTTACCGCAGAATACATAATCGATATAGGTGAGGTATAGTATAATGCAACTCTTTGAGAATAAAACAGTTGTGATTACCGGGGGAACCGGATCTTTGGGGAAGACGGTTGTGCATCGCTTGCTGAAAAGAGAATTGGGTTGCCCCAGGAAGATAATTGTCTTTTCACGTGATGAAGCAAAGCAGCATAACATGAGAATGGCCTATATGCATAAACTGGTGGCTACTGATGAGGTGATCTATCGAAACTTTATGGATAAACTGGAATTCCGTATCGGAGATGTTCGTAGTTATGCAGATGTTTGCTCAGTCGTGAAAGATGCTGATATTGTTATTAACGCTGCCGCATTGAAACAAGTCCCGACCTGTGAGTATTTTCCGGAACAGGCTTTAATGACAAATTGTATGGGAGCGGTTAATATTGTGCATGCCATGCAAGAGAATGGTTATCCCGTGGAAACGGTCGTCGGTATCAGTACCGATAAGGCCTGTAAGCCTGTTAATGTAATGGGTATGACCAAGTCTCTTCAGGAGAGGATTTTTACTGCAGCGAATGTCTTGAATCAGCAAACACGGTTTATCTGTGTTCGATATGGCAATGTGCTGGCATCCCGTGGGTCTGTTATCCCGCTCTTTCATGAACAGATCAGAAGCGGCGGGCCAGTAACAGTAACCATACCTGAAATGACACGATTTCTGTTGAGCCTCAACCAGGCTGTTGATACCGTTTTTACAGCCCTTCGCGAAGCGCGACCGGGAGAAACCTTTGTCCCGAGAGCTCCATCAGCAACCATGTTGAATATCGCTCAGGCCCTTGTTGGTGATCGGAATATCAAAATTAAAATTACCGGTATCCGCCCGGGAGAGAAAATGCACGAGATTATGGTGTCTGAAGAAGAGGCCCAGCATTGCGTGGTTCGTGGTGATTATTATGCCATTCTGTCAATGTTGCCCGAATTGTCTGATCCGCAAAAGCGTGAGCCTAATGTTCTGAGTAAGGAATTCAGTTCAGAAGATACGGTGCTTAGTCTCGATCAGACTATCGCATTATTAAAAGATCACAATCTCATGGTTGAGGATGTGGAATTAGAGGATACTGAATTGCTCCGATAGAATTCTACAAAAATTAAGAGGGGTTTCCATATGTCGTTAAAGGTCATGACTATTGTAGGTACCCGACCCGAAGTAATTAAACTCTGCCGGGTGATATGCGAATTAGATAAATATACCGACCATATATTGGTACATTCCGGGCAGAATTATGATTATGAACTTAATAAGATATTTTTTGAGCAGCTTGAGATCAGAAAGCCTGATCACTTTCTGGAAGCGGCAGGTGGAATACTTGCTCAAACCATTGGAAACATTATTGCTAAGTCAGATGAAGTAATGGAAAAAGAAAAGCCTGATGCACTGCTTCTTCTTGGTGATACAAACAGTTGCCTTTCTGCAATATCTGCAAAGCGTCGTAAGATTCCTATCTTTCACATGGAAGCGGGAAACCGTTGTTTCGATCAGCGGGTTCCGGAGGAAATCAACCGGAAGATTATTGATCACATAAGTGATATTAATATGCCTTATACTGAACACGCGCGTCGATACCTTATGGCTGAGGGCATAAAACCTGAAACAATTATTAAAACGGGCTCTCCCATGAAGGAAGTACTGACGTACTATATGCCCCGAATAAGTGAATCGAATGTCTTGGAAGAACTGCAGGTAGAACCCGGAGGATATTTTATTGTCAGCGCCCACAGGGAGGAGAATGTTGACAGTGAAACAAATTTTGAGGATTTTTTAGCATCGTTAAAGGCAATATCAGACAAATACAAAAAGTCGATTATTGTTTCGACTCACCCCCGGACCCGAAAGAAATTGAAAAGCCTTGGTGTCGAGAACCAGGATAAGCGAATCCGCTTTTTAAAACCTTTAGGGTTTTTTGAGTATGTAAAACTTCAGATGAATGCCTTCTGTGTAATCTCAGACAGCGGTACAATCACGGAAGAATCTTCCATCCTGAACTTCCCGGCTGTGACGATTCGAAACGCCCATGAACGTCCAGAGGGAATGGACGAAGGAACCCTGATTATGTGCGGTCTGAAAGCTGATAGGGTTCTGGAATCCGTTAAGGTTGTTACCTCACAGTATTCAGAAAGCGAACGTCAGTTCAGAATGGTACAGGATTACGATGTTGAAAACGTGTCAAAAAAAGTAGTTCGCATTATAATGAGTTATACGGATTATATTAATCGAACTGTCTGGTTCAAATGAGTTTTTTATCAATGATCTGAGATGAAAATGTCTACTGTCCTCATAACCGGAGCGGGAGGTTTTATCGGAAGCGCTCTCTGCAGGCGATTAGGCTCCGGCAATAATGTAATCGGGGTAGATCTTACAGATGCCATTTTGGGCAATGAAAAGATTACATGGGAGCAGGCTGATCTGACCAATCGGGATTCAGTGGCTGAGATCTGCGGAAAATATTCGCCGGATGTTGTCATTCACTGTGCCGGTATTGCGCACCAGAAGATCGGAGCGGTCGATTCTGCCACTTATATGAGGGTTAACAGCGAAGCAACGGAAAATCTTGCGAAGGCTGCTGCTGAGTGTAATCCTGATGTGTGTTTTATCTTTTTTTCTTCGGTGTCGGTTTATGGGGAAGGGGAACAGTGGTCAGGGGTCAGGGGTCAGGGATCAGGAAAGACAAAGAAGGGGAAAACAGAGGATGGGGAGTGTTGGCCGTCAAGTGATTATGCTGTGAGTAAGCTGGATGCTGAGAGGCGGTTGCGTGCTTTATATGACGAAGGTACTCTCCATAATTTGGTTATTTTGCGTCTGGCTCCGGTGTATGATCGTGAATGGAGTT
>CAZKGS010000006.1:15553-27005 GCA_964552105.1 uncultured Syntrophaceae bacterium | reverse complement strand
GTTGTTAAATAGCTGTGATTGGTATTGTTGTGTGTTGGTTCACGGTTTATCCTGATTACGTTGGTTGCCGCTATCATGTCATGCCACCCTCGTTTTTTACTATCGAAGGCAACCCAGACAAATCCCAGATTAAATATCAGTCCGGAGATGATGTATCCCACCCATCTGAGAAAGGCTATTCCCAGTGTCATCGGTTCTCCTGTTTTTTGGATTACTTTAAGTCCGAGGAGCATTTTACCCGGTGTCTGACCTATGGTCCCGTGGAAATAGGTAAAGTAAACCATGTTCAGCAGTATACTTGTTCCGTAATAGGATATAAAAAAAGTACCTGTCGTGGTTGTCGATACATCCATGGAAAGACTGAATGGAAACCCCAGACCCAAAAACAAGACACCTGTGAAAATAAGGATCATGGAAATCAGGAACAGGATAAACTTGTCTATCAGAAATGCTAACGTTCTTTGCCAGAACCCTCCATAGTGGATTTGATTCATTCAGTTTTTTTCCTTTCTCCGGAGGAGTCGAGTACACCCCTTTCATATTGAAGAATAGAAAGGATGGTCAGGGGAGCCGTTTCAGCCCTTAATATATATTTTCCCAGTGTTGCAGACAGGAAAGCATTTTCTTTAGCCTTTTCAGCTTCTTCCCGTGAGAATCCGCCTTCAGGGCCTACGACCAGGAAAAAGTTATTTGTCCCTTTCCACTTTTTGTCTCTTAATATTTTTTTTAATCCTCTGTCAAATTCCTCTTCCCAGAAAAATATGCGGAGGTCATTTTCTCCCGGCAGTTTAAGCATTTCATCGAAAGAGATGATATCTGTTATTTCCGGTATGATTGTTCTTCTGCACTGTCTGGATGCCTCGACAGCTATCTTACGCCATCTTGATACCCTGGCGGAGCTCTTATTTTCCGATAATTTTGGTATGGAGCGTGAAGAAATAAACGGTATAATCCTGATGACACCGAGTTCCGTCGTCTTCTGGATAATGAAATCCATTTTAGCTGATTTTGTCAGCGATTGGGCGAGGGTAATATTTATATCGGGAAACCGGATGCTTTCTTTTTGGATTATCTCTAAAGATATATAATGGGTTCTGATATCCCTGATGACGGTTTCGTATTCAAATCTGGTTCCGTCAAAAAGAATTAAGTGATCTCCCTTTTTGAGCCTGAGGACATTTTTTATATACCTCAGGTTCTCTTCCCTTAATTCAACTGTATTATCCTCTTCTGATATCCGGGGAAAATAGATCCTTGGGGTGGCCAACTATCCTTTCTCCTTCTTAAGAACATAACAGACCCATTCATTTTCGGTTAACATTTTATGGAGGGTAATATCTTTTGTGTAGAATTGCTTTTCTATACTGCCCGAATCATTTTCCATTATTCCGGAAATAATGAGGTATCCTCCGGGTTTCATCATTCTGAGAAGGGTGGGCCGGAGTTTTATTAGCGTATTTGCTGTTAGATTTGCTACAATCAATTCGAACTTGCCCTTGAACCCCGAAATATCGCGATTAATAATTTCTATTTTGTCTTCCACCATATTGATAGCAATATTTTTGCCGGCTATTTCTGCAGCCTGGGGATCGAGATCAACAGCGACAACTTTTTCGATTCCAAACTTTGCGCAGGAAATAGCGAGAATCCCTGTTCCGGTGCCTACATCGAGGGCATTCCATTTGTGAGGTGTTCTTTTATGCATTATGATTTCTTCAAGTGCCATAAGGCACATCCTTGTTGATGAATGCTGGCCTGTGCCAAAGGCCATTCCGGGGTCAATATCAATGACAATGTCTCGTCCGAGGGCAGAGTATCTTTCCCATGTTGGTTTGATCACGATATCTTTGCTAATCCTTATTGGCTTGAAGTATTTCTTCCACTGTTCCCCCCAGTCTGGGTCGACAATCGTATTTGTAGTAAATGCTGGTTTTTCCAGGTTGGGGAATAACTTTGAAAGGCTGCCTATATAAGTCTTAAGGGCAGAGATTTGTTTTTTTGCTTCGGGAGCAAATGGCAGGTAAGCCTTCATTTCTGTTTTTGAGACCGGCACAGGTATGTCATTGAATGAATCCAGTAGCAATTCTTCCTGGATTATTCCGCCGGTTCCCAGTTCCGTCATAAAATTTGAGAAAGCATCTGTTAATTCAGACGGTGTTGTCAGAATAATCTCTATCCATTTTTCTTTCTCAAATTTTTCCGACATTTCCTTTGTCCCCTCTCTCGCTGAAACAGTCGGTTTATATTACGGTAGAAAGTTGGAAAATTAGTTTTAGGAAGTGACTTTACCTGACTGAAAATATATAGCCCCTTTTGGATGAGATTGCAAGTAACTTGAATTTTCTATATCTTCGTGATAGTAATTCAAACTTCAGGCAGTTAGACATTAATAGATAAAAAAGGAAAGTACATGAAATATTATCCTGTCTATATTGATATTTCAAAGAGGAAATGTGTTGTTGCAGGTGGGGGAGATGTTGCTGAAAGGAAGGTGGAGCGGCTGCTTGAGTGTGGCGCCAGTGTGGTAGTTATAGGAAATGAACTTACTCCGAACCTGGAGGCCATGAAAAATGAGGAAAAGATAAGCCATATCCCTGACAATTATAAGAATGATTATATCGAAGGAGCTTTACTGGTTATCGGTGCAACGGACAGGGACGAAATTAACGAAAGGATTTACCGGGATTCCAAAGAAAGAGGTATCTTGGTAAATATTGTGGATGATCCCGCGAAATGTGATTTTATTGTTCCTTCCGTCTTTCAACAGGGAGATCTTTCTATAGCCATATCAACGGGTGGAAAAAGCCCTGCACTGGCGAGAAACCTGCGAGAGGAATTAGAGCAGCTTTATGGCCATGAATACAGAATTCTCCTGAATATTATGGGTGATATCAGGGAAAAAATCATTTCACGCGGTGAACCTTCCGATGAAAACAGAAAATTATTTGAATCAGTTTTGAATTCTGATATTCTTCAGCATATCAGGGAGAAAAACTGGGATAAGGTTCGGAAGATTATACATGATCTGGTTGGTGAGGATATAAATATTGATGAATTTTGAAAAGGTTTTAATTTAAAAAGGTGAGTGTTAAAACTCCGGGCTCCAAGATTCATTCCTTTAAACCCGAAACCCGAAACCCGAAACTTTTTATAATTATGAACATTTTATTTTTCAAACTTGCTCTTTTTGCTTATTTTTTAAGCACAATAGGATATGTCACATCAATTCTTGTCAAGAGAGTTCTGGTAGCAAAGACTTCTACGTGGATCCTTTTTTCAGCCTTTATCATCCATACGATATATATTGTCTTTCGATGGATGGAAACCGGATATAGCCCGGTGATTAATCTTTGTGAATCACTTTCATTTATTGCGTGGGCCATTTCAGGCAGTTACCTTGCCTTTCAGACGAAGACGAAAACCAGGATACTGGGCTCTTTTGTGTCTCCTGTCGCTTTCCTGCTTATGGTTGAGGTATCAGCCTCAGGCGGATTGGTGGGAGATGTTTCCATGCCTGCCATATTAAAGGGCTGGCTGGTTCCTGTTCACACCATGCTGTCCCTTACGGGAGAAGCGCTTTTTGCCCTGGCCTGTCTGTCCGGTATTATGTATTTGATTCAGGATAATTTTTTAAAAAAGAAGAAATCATACAGTTTCAGCCGCCTTCTTCCTCCCCTGCGAGATCTCGACAGGATAAATCATATCTGTATCCTGTGGGGTTTTCCGCTTCTTACATTAGGGGTTATTGCAGGTTCAATCTGGGCACGGACTGTATGGGGAAGTCATTGGCAGTGGGATCCAAAGCAGGTATGGACCATGATCTCCTGGTTGTTATATGCTTTTTTATTGCATCAAAGGCTTGCAATAGGGTGGAAGGGGAAAAAGGCGGCGGTTCTTTCCATTCTTGCTTTTGGTATTCTCCTCTTTGCCGTCGCTGGTGTTAGCATTTTTTTCGTGACCGTTCATAATTTTATTTAATGAAATGAGTATAATTCTAATTGGAATGAATCATAAAACAGCGCCCTTGCATATAAGGGAGAGACTGTCTATATCCTGCGAGGAAGATAGTAACAGTACCTTGAATGAGATAAAAAAGATTTCTCAGGTGCATGAGGTGATATATCTCACAACCTGTAACCGAGTGGAAGTGTTGGCGAATATGGCAGATGTTGAAGGAAGTGCGGAAAAATTAAAAGCCATTATCCTTTCACATGGTAATCTGTCTCATGAAGAGATGAAAGAATGCCTCTATGTTTATCGCGGCGACGATGCTGTCCGTCATCTTTTCAGAGTGGCCTCAAGTCTTGATTCCATGGTTATGGGAGAGCCCCAGGTTCTCGGTCAGGTGAAGGCTGCATATCATCACAGCGTTGAGCAAAAAGCATCAGGGATTATACTGAACAAATTACTTCACCATGCTTTTCGTGTAGCAAAGAGGGTGAGAACAGAAACGGGAATTGCCAATAATGCCGTATCTGTGAGCTTTGCCGCCGTAGAGCTGGCTAAAAAGATATTCGGGTATCTTCATGGGAAAAATGTTCTTCTTGTCGGTGCCGGTGAGATGTCGGAGCTTGCGGCAAAGCATTTAATGAACAATGGTGTAAGCAAGATTATTTTTGCCAACAGGACGTATGAAAATGCGGTAAAGTTAGCTAATGATTTTCATGGCGTGGCCGTTAGTTTTGATCTTCTCGTAGAAAAACTCAAGGAAGTCGATATCATCATCAGTTCTACAGGTGCTTCCGGCTATGTTATCACCGAGGAAATGGTCATAGAAGCCTTGCGAAGACGTAAAAACAGGCTCATGTTTATAATAGATATAGCCGTACCAAGAGATGTGGCCCCGACCGTAGAGGAAATCGACAATGTCTATTTGTATAACATCGACAATCTTCAGGAAATCGTGGATGAAAATTTGAGGAGCCGTATGG
This sequence comes from uncultured Syntrophaceae bacterium, assembly GCA_964552105.1. GTDB lineage: Bacteria > Desulfobacterota > Syntrophia > Syntrophales > UBA6807 > CAZGAK01. The sequence goes on along the minus strand of CAZKGS010000006.1, from coordinate 22,074 downwards.
GGGAAGCGGAAAAGGCGGAGACAATAATTGCTGAAGAGATTGTTAACTTTGCAAGTTGGCTCAATACGCTGAAAGTTGTTCCTGCCATTGTCTCTCTCAGAAAAAAGGCTGAGAACATTATAGAAGGAGAACTCGAAAAATCCATGTCATGGATGAGAAGTTTAAATGAAGAGGAAAAGGAAAAAATTAAAATACTTGCCTCTTCCATCGTCAATAAAATACTTCATGATCCGATTACAAGTCTTAAAGATGAAAGTCAAAACAGCGGAGCCGATCCTTATGTGGCCGCCATCATCAAGTTGTTCAGGTTAGAAGAAGAGAAATGATTCATCTTTATGAAATCATGCCAGAATACCCCGTGCTGTGTACGGAGATGAAAATCATCCTTATTATACCCTCTCCTTAGAGGGAGAGGGAAGGGTGAAGGGGAATCAGACTAAATTTTTACCCCCACCTTAATCCTCCCCCTCGAGGGGGAGGAAATTATTTTAGATGCCCCGCCTTATAGGCGGGGAGATTCGCTTTCAACGTCGAATGGAGGTGGCATATTAAGGATATATTAAAAATAGGAACGCGAGGAAGTCGTCTTGCGCTGATACAGGCAAATCTTGTGGCGGATCAATTGAAAAATAAATACCCTGATTTGCAGGTCGAAATCACTGCCATCAAAACAAAGGGAGACAAGTTACAGGATGTTGCCTTGGTCAAGATCGGAGAAAAGGGTGTTTTTGTTAAGGAAATAGAAGAAGCTCTTTTGCGGGGGGTTATTGATATTGCCGTCCATAGCATGAAGGATGTGCCGGTAGAACTGCCGGATGAGCTGGAAATAGGAGCTATCCCTGTAAGAGAGGATCCCCGAGATGTTCTCGTATCGAAGGATAACAGCAAGATAGAAGAACTTCCGGCAGGGGCAAAGATAGGGACTGGTTCCCTGAGAAGAACAATTCAGCTCCAGAGTCTCTTGCCGGATATTGAGATTGTGCCGATCCGGGGAAACCTTGATACAAGAATCAGAAAAATCGTAACAGAGGATCTCCATGGTATAATAGTGGCGGCAGCCGGAATGAGACGTATGGGTTTAAAAAAGGAGATTTCTCAATATATTCCCATAGAGTGGATGATACCTTCAGCAGGGCAGGGGGTGTTAGGAATTGAACTTAGAAAGGATGATGAAGAAAGCAAAAACATTGTTTCCTTTCTCAATCATGCGGATACGGTGATCGAACTTTCTGCCGAGAGAACATTTCTGAAACACCTGGGTGGAGGATGCCAGGTGCCCATAGGCGCTATTTGCAGAAAACAGTGTGGCAGGTTAATCCTCCGGGGTCTTTTGGGTAGTGTTGATGGCAGTGTTATTATCTCGGATGAAGTAAGGGGGTCCTGTAGAGATTCGGAAGAGATAGGCAGAACAATGGCAGAGAATATCCTGTCAAGGGGCGGCCGGGAACTGCTGGAGGAAATATATAGAGACTGTGAAACTTGAAAAGAGGTAAGTGAAAAGTATCTGAATGTCAAATTCCAAAGCTCAAATGCCAAATCAAATCCAAATGTCGAAATCCAAAAGTTATTTTTGTCATTTGGACTTAGGATCTTGGGATTATCTTAAAGACGTGACAAAACAGGATTAAATGAAGAAACAGGGCAAAGTATATATCATAGGTGCGGGGCCGGGTGATCCGGACCTTATAACAGTTCGGGGTGTGGAATGCCTCAAAAGATCCAATGTAATTGTCTATGATTATCTCGTTTCCATTGATATTCTTAAATATACAAGGAAAGATGCCCGCTTGATCTACGTAGGAAAAAAGGGTGGTGACCATACGGTGCCTCAGGAAAATCTGAATCAGATTCTTGTGAAAGAGGCATCGGAGGGAAATATCGTTGCCAGGTTGAAGGGTGGCGATCCCTTTATCTTTGGGAGAGGGGGGGAGGAAGCCGAGATCCTTTCCAGGGCGGAAATACCATTTGAGATAATCCCGGGCGTTACTTCGGCCATAGCTGTTCCTGCCTATGCCGGTATTCCCCTGACTCATCGAAAATATGCGTCTTCCGTTACCTTTGTGACAGGGCATGAAGATCCAACAAAGGGCAAGAGCAGTATTGATTGGGAGAATATATCTGCCGTTGGGACCACTGTATTCCTTATGGGGGTAAAGAACCTGACCCATATTGTGACAAGTCTGATAGAAAATGGGAGGAATCCCGGTACACCCGTTGCCTTGATCAGGTGGGGGACAACTTCCGATCAGGAGACGTTGACCGGAACGCTGAGCAATATAGCGGAACTGGCAAAGGAAAAGAACTTTTTGCCACCCGCCATATTTGTCGTGGGAGATGTAGTTAAGTTTAGAAATGATCTCAACTGGTTTGAAAAAAAGCCCCTTTTTGGAAGAGGAATTCTGATTACAAGGCCGGAGGAGCAGTCGGAAGAATTTTTGTCCCTTTTACGTGAAGAGGGAGCGAGGGTTATCCCGTTTCCCACAATCAAAATCGTTCCTACTGATTGTTTCGATGATCTGGATCGGGCGATCAAAAATATTGAAAGATATGAATGGATTGTATTTACCAGTGCGAACGGAGTAAAGTTCTTTTTTAATCGCTTTCGGGAATTGGGGAGTGACATACGAGACCTCAAGGGAATTAAAATATGTACAATCGGTCCCGCAACCGCCTCTACCATAGAGATGCTGGGCGTTAAAGTCGATCTTGTTCCCGATGAATACATATCCGAGGGTGTTGTGGAAGCATTTAAAGAGAAAGAGCTCCAGGGTAAGAAAGTGCTTTTGCCCAGGGCTGAAATTGCCAGAGATGTTATCCCCAGGGGTCTTTCGAAATTGGGTGCACGTGTTGATGTGGTAACGGCTTATCGAACTGTCAATTCGGGAAAGAATAAGGCAGAGTTTGATGAAATGATGGAGCAGAATAAAGTCGATGTAATTACCTTTACAAGTCCGTCAACGGTGACTAATTTTATAGATATAATCGGGAAGGATACAAGACTTTCGGAACATGTAAAGATTGCATGTATAGGGCCGGTGACATTGGATGCGGCAAGAAAGGCCGGACTGAAAGTTGATATCATGCAGGGGCCCTACGTCATTTCCGGCCTGGTAGATGCCATTATAAAGGCATTTGAGAGTGAAGAGTGAAAGGTGAAAAATGATCGGAATTTCTAAATTATACTGTGGTGGCGTTGAAGCTTCGGATGTCCTCCGCTACGGAGCGGAATCGGGGAAACTCCCATCCCATCTCCTTCAGTTTTCAAAGGATAAGCGTCCCGTTGTGGTATGGAACGTGACAAGGAGATGCAACTTACAATGCATACACTGCTATTCCAGTTCCCAGAATGTTAAGTATGGCGATGAGTTAAATACGGATGAAGGTAAAAAATTGATATCTGATCTTGCCTCGTTTGGCAGCCCTGTTCTCCTGTTTTCCGGAGGGGAACCCCTGTTGAGGAAGGATCTGCCCGAACTTGTGCAATTTGCCGTGGATAAGGGAATGCGGGCAGTCATATCGACAAACGGTACACTCGTTACAAAGGAAAGAGCACGGGTCTTCAGTGAAATCGGGCTTTCCTACGTTGGTGTGAGTATCGATGGCATGAAAGAAACTCATGATCTGTTCAGAGGGGTTAAGGGAGCATATGATGCTAGTCTTCGAGGGATCAGGAACTGCCAGGATGTGGGTATCAAAGTAGGGGTGCGTTTTACCATAACGGGGAAAAATTATTCTGAAACTCCTGCAATTTTTGACTTCATTGAAAAAGAAAACATACCACGGGCATGCTTCTATCATCTTGTTTATTCGGGCCGTGGTTCCACTCTGATCGAAGAGGATTTATCCCACACTGAAACGCGGAAGGTTGTCGATGTAATAATGGATAGAACACGTGATCTCTTTGAAAGGGGAATGTTCAAAGAAGTACTTACTGTGGACAACCATGCCGATGGTCCCTATATTTATCTGCGCCTGCTTAAGGAAGATCCGAAGAGGGCGGAGGAGGTTTTGGAACTCCTCAAAATGAATGAGGGAAACAATTCGGGGAGAGGTATCGGTTGTATAAGCTGGGATGGTGAGGTGTATGCAGACCAGTTCTGGAGAAACATCTCTTTCGGAAATGTCAGGAAACGCCCCTTCAGTAAAATCTGGCTGGACACCTCTAATGAATTGATGGCACAGTTAAAGGATAAAAAGTCTCATGTGAAGGGAAGATGTGCCACATGCCGCTGGCTCGACGTATGCGGAGGAAATTTCCGGGCAAGGGCCGAGGCCGTCTCCGATGATATCTGGGCTCCTGATCCGGCATGTTATCTGACGGATAAGGAAATAGGCTAAAGGCAAAAGAAAAAAAGAGAAGGGGGAAAGTAAACCATGCAATATCCTGATTATAGACCGAGGAGATTAAGAAAAAACGAAAATTTCAGAAGGATGATCCGGGAAACCAGATTGTCCGTTGATGATCTTGTTTATCCTCTTTTCGCTACGTTTGGAAAAAATGTCAAAAAACCGATTACTTCCATGCCGGGAAATTTTCAGATGTCCGTTGATTATCTGGTAAAGGAGGTGCAAAAGACGAAGGATATGGGTATTCCTGCTATTCTCCTTTTCGGTATTCCTGAGAAAAAGGATGAAACGGCCTCGGGGGCCTTTGCAAAGGATGGAATTATCCAGCGTGCCGTAAGGGAGATAAAAGATAAGGTTCCGGATATCCTGGTGATCACCGATTTGTGCCTTTGTGAATATACAAGCCACGGTCATTGCGGGATGCTTGAGGGTGATGAAGTGGATAATGATTCCACCCTTGAGGTTCTTGCGGAAACAGCGGTGTCTCAGGCAAAGGCCGGTACCGATATGGTGGCTCCTTCAGGGATGATGGATGGCCAGGTCGTCGCGATCAGGGAAGCCCTTGATGAAGCAGGTTATGAAACACTTCCGATCATGGCGTATTCGGCCAAATATGCCTCCTCTTTTTACGGTCCTTTCAGGGAAGCTGCCGAAAGTGCCCCCCAGTTTGGAGATAGAAAGGCTTATCAGATGGATCCTCCAAACAGCGATGAAGCCATCAGGGAAATAACCCTCGATGTTGAGGAGGGTGCCGATATTATTATGGTTAAGCCAGCACTTCCGTATCTCGACATTATACGCAGGACAAAAGAGGAATTTGATTTACCTCTGGCAGCCTATAACGTGAGTGGAGAGTTTTCCATGATCAAGGCGGCGGCAAACCTTGGATGGATTGATGGAGAAAGAGCCATGATGGAAACCCTGATTTCGATCAAGAGGGCGGGAGCCGATATTATTATTACCTATTTCGCGCAGGAAGCGGCGAAGCTGATAGTTTAGAGTTTCAGATTTCGAGTTTCGAGACGGGGCTTAATCCCGTCCGACGGGGTTGTTAATAATGGTTTCAAACAAGAATTCTTTAATTTTACCCCATACCCTTCGCATGATCGCCTGGGAGGTGACACGAAGATGCAATTTGTCATGTCTTCACTGTCGGGCTTCATCGGAACACGGGCCTTATGAAGGGGAATTTACCACAAATCAGTGTTTTAAACTTCTTGATGATATAGCATCTTTCAGTAAGCCCGTAATTATCCTTACCGGAGGAGAACCGTACCTTCGTGACGATATCTTTGAAATCGCTTCCTACGGAGATCAAAAAGGCTTGCGGATGGTGCTGGCGACCAACGGTACACTTGTTACCGATGAAATCGCGAGAAAGACTCTGGAATCGGGGATCAAAAGGGTCAGCATCAGCATTGATGGTTCCAATGCAGACAATCACGATACTTTTCGCGGTGTCTCCGGTGCATTTGATGGTTCTATGGCAGGGATTGAGGCCTTTAAAAAAGCCGGCGTAGAATTTCAGATCAATACGACAATAACACGCCTGAACCTGGATCAGATTGAGGACATTTTTAAACTGGCGATTGATTTAGGTGCCGCTGCCCACCATATCTTCCTTCTGGTTCCAACCGGTCGTGCCAGGGAAATGCTGGATCAGGAGATATCACCGGAAGATTACGAAAAGACTTTGAAGTGGTTTTATAAACAGAGTTTCTCCTGCCCGCTCCAGCTTAAAGCAACATGCGCCCCCCAGTATTACCGGATTTTCCATCAAGGGAAAAAAGAGAGAGGAAAAAAATCAATAATCGAGGAGAATCCATTACATACCATGACAAGGGGCTGTATGGGAGGAAGTTCCTTTTGCTTTATTTCCCATACAGGGCAGGTACAGCCATGCGGTTTCCTTGAGATTGATTGTGGGCAGATTAAAGAAAGGAATTTTGAAGATATCTGGAATAATTCACCTGTTTTTAGCGACTTGAGGAATCTCAGACTGTATAAAGGGAAGTGCGGGCGCTGCGAGTTTATAAGGGTGTGCGGGGGATGTCGTGCCCGTGCCTACGAAATTACGGGAGATTATCTTGCCGAGGAACCGTTTTGCGTTTATGAACCCCAAAAAGAAGGTTTCAAGTCTAAAGTTTCAAGTTTAAAATCTTAAAACCTGAAAC
>CAZKGS010000006.1:6793-15453 GCA_964552105.1 uncultured Syntrophaceae bacterium | reverse complement strand
AAACCTGAAACTTGAAACTTGGAACTCTACCATGGACGAAACAGACAAAAAAATCCTTAATATCATCCAAACCGATTTTCCTGTAGAAGCAGAGCCCTTCAAGGTTCTTGGAGAGAAAATTGGCATCAGCGAAGATGAAGTCCTGAAGCGTGTAAAAAAGCTTAAAGACAGCGGAATCATACGCAGGATCGGAGCAATATTCGATATCGGAAAACTCGGGTTTGCGAGCACCCTTTGTGCCGCAAGGGTTCCGGAAGAGAAAATCAATAAATTTGTTAAGGTTGTTAATTCATATCCTGGTGTTACCCACAATTACAGAAGAAAACACGAGTACAATATCTGGTTTACCTTTATTGCTCCAACCGAAGGCGAAATCGAAAAATCCTTGAAAGAAATCAGTGATAAAACCGGAATTGCTGATATTCTTAATTTACCCGCCAGAAGAAAATTCAAGATTGATGCCAGCTTTGAGCTGTAATGTTATGTTTTTACCTTAAGGAGATAAAGGGGGCACACCTGCTTATTCCAATTTGTTTTCTTTTTTCAGTCTTCCTTTTATTTCCTTGTGAGCCTTACTCCGTGCGACTCGTGATTTCGATGAGATGATATCCGAAATCGGTCTTTACAGGACCATGAACCTTTCCCAGGTCGGCACTGAAAACTACTTTATCGAACTCCGGGACCATCTGACCTGGTGAAAATTCACCAAGATCTCCGCCGCTTTGTTTACCCGATGGACATTGGGAATGTTCCTCTGCTGTTTTTGCAAAATCTTCCCCACCTTCAATCTGTGATTTGAGTTCCTCGCAATCTTCCTTAGAAAATACTAAAATGTGACGTGCACGGGCTTTTGCCATTATTTCCTCCTCTTTCAACTTTTGATTATAGACTCCTTTTCCCCTTGGGGGCAATTTTATATTATACAGAATTATCTATTGACTTGCTATATTTATCTGTATAGTAAAATGAACATTAAATTTACTGCTGATATGCCGGGGTTGATTGAGCGGGGCATATGGTAAAAGGGTAATGGTGTCAACGATTTTTGGATGGTGTAGCGAGAGAGCATTTGGACGATGTAAGGCGTATCCTTGCAAGAGATTTTAAGAGACCTTTGCAAAACGCCCCCTTTCGCCCAATTTCTGCGTCAGGCTCAAGTTTTAATCCTCGAAATACTCAGTGTATTCCTGTGGCTAAAATTTTCGTCTTCCTTGAACTTGAACGAAATTGAACATTTTTCAAAGGTCTCCTTAAGAGTAAAAAATGACAAAGAATAGAAAAAACCCGAAATTATTTCTTATCGACGGCAGTAATTATATCTATCGCGCCTATTACGCGATTCGTGAGCTTTCCAACTCCAGTGGTTTTCCCACCAATGCGATCTACGGCTTTACCAATATGCTGATAAAGCTCTGCCGTGACTGGGAACCCGATTATATTGCCGTTGTCTTTGATTTGAAAGGCCCTACCTTCCGGCATGAAATCTATGATCTGTATAAAGCAAATCGCAAGGCCATGCCGGACGACCTGGTTCCCCAAATTCCATACATCAAGGATGTTGTTCGGGGTTTTTCCATGCCGGTTATAGAAGAGGAGGGCATGGAGGCCGATGATATTATAGGGACTCTTGTGAAGACCTATGCGTCGGAAGGAATGGAAACGATTATTGTATCCGGTGACAAGGATTTCATGCAGCTTGTGTCGGATGATGTGTTGCTGATCGATACGATGAAGGAGAAAACCTATGATGTGGAAGGGGTCAAAGAGCGTTTTGGTGTTGAGCCGGACAAAGTCATAGACATACTTGGTCTTGCGGGGGATGCATCGGATAACATTCCCGGTGTTCCCGGTGTAGGAGAAAAGACCGCGATCAAACTTATAGAGGAATTTGGCAGTATAGAGGGTGTTTTAGAAAATGCCGATCGTGTTAAAAACAAAAGGATAAGAAACAATCTGAAGGAATTTGCCGATCAGGCACGTTTGAGTCGGGAGCTGGCTACCATAAAAACGGATATCGAGTTGAAGCTTGATCTGGAGAATTTCCGCCGCAAAGATCCGAATACAGAAATTCTGAAAGATCTGTTCCAGAAATTTGAATTTTCATCTCTCCTCCAGACGTTAAAGATTCAGGAGGAGGATGAGGAGAGAAAATACGGTCTGATTCTGACAGAAGCTGAATTAGACGATCTTGTGAAAAGACTCCGGGGGTTAAAAGAATTTTCCTTTGATCTTGTCCTGACCTCGGATGAACCGATGAGGGCCGGAATTGTCGGGCTTTCCGTTTGTCCTGAACCGCGGGAGGCTTATTATATTCCTCTTTCCCATGACTATGAGGAAGTGCCGGTCCAGCTTAATCCGGGTGTCGTGCTAAAAGAGATAACACCTTTTCTTGAAAATGAGGGAATTAAAAAACACGGATATGATATTAAAAATTCCCTTATCGTCCTTTTCCGGAAAGGGATTGAGCTGAAGGGCATTTCCTGTGATTGTATGGTGGCCTCATATGTCCTGAATCCTTCGAAGCGGAGTTTTGGATTGGATGATCTTGCGAGAGATTATCTCGACCGCGAGCTTATCCCTGTAAAAGAATTGACGGGTAGCGGCTCAAAAACGATTCCCCTTAGCGCCGTTCCTTTGGATAAAGCAATGAATTATTCATCTCGAAGGGCAGATTTTATTTTTAGACTGTCTTCAATACTCTGCGAAGAAATCGAAAAAGAGGGGTTCATGGATCTTTTCTACGATGTTGAAATGCCCCTGATTGAGATATTGGCCTCCATGGAGAAGAAGGGGGTTTTGCTTGACGGCAAGCTCCTCAATGAATTATCACAGCAACTTGGAGAGTTGCTGAACCTTTCCGAAGAAAAGATCTATCACCTTGCCGGTGAGAAGTTCAATATTAATTCCCCTAAACAGTTGCAGGTTATCCTGTTCGATAAACAGGGACTTCCGAAGGGAAGGAAGACCAAATCGGGTTATTCAACAGATGTAGAGGTGTTGACATATCTGGCCCAGTCTTACGAACTTCCGGCGGAGATCCTGGCCTACAGGAGCCTGGCAAAACTGAAATCCACCTACGTTGATGCTTTGCCGGCGCTTGTCAATCCTGAAACGGGAAGAATCCATACATCGTATAACCAGACCGTTACGGCAACGGGAAGACTTTCAAGTAGTAATCCGAATCTGCAGAATATTCCCATAAGGACAACGGAGGGGAAAAGAATTCGCCAGGCCTTTATTGCCCCGGAGGGGAGCATAATCGTTTCGGCCGATTATTCCCAGATAGAACTCCGTATCCTGGCACACCTTTCCGGAGACGAGACACTGATTCGTGCATTTCAGACAGATGAAGATATTCATACAAGAACGGCTTCCGATGTCTTTGGTGTGTTCCCCGAGATGGTAAATGCCGAGATGAGACGGCAGGCGAAGGTAATAAATTTCGGCATCCTTTACGGTATGAGTCCTTTCGGTCTCTCAAGGGAACTCGGTATAAACCAGAAGCTGGCCAGGGCTTACATAGATGAATATTTTCATAAATTCCATGGAGTTCGGGAGTTTTTGGACCACATCCTGGAGAAGGCGAGGAAAGACGGTTTTGTTACAACCCTTCTGAATCGTCGCCGATATCTGCCCGATATCAACAGTAAAAATTCAACGGTTCGTCAGTTTGCCGAGCGTATGGCAATCAATACCCCCATACAGGGAACGGCGGCCGATCTCATCAAGGTGGCCATGCTGAATATCTGGAGAAAGCTGAAGGGAAAAGGGCTGTCAGCAGATATGGTTATGCAGGTTCATGATGAACTTGTATTTGAAGTTCCGATGGCCGAGAAGGACGATGTCATGGATCTGGTCAAACGGGAAATGGAGAATGTCATAACGTTAAAAGTTTCCCTCAAGGTGAAAATATTTTCAGGACAAAACTGGGATGAGGCGCATTAAGTCGTTTATATGATCTCTTTTCATGGTTGTCATAGGTGTTTTGATGATTATCTATTTCAGGATAGGAAAGCGGTGGTAATGGCTTAATCTTATTCTTCCTTAAGAAAAATCCTTTCCTTTTTGAATTTGTCAATAATCTTATCAGTACTTGTCTTCTCGTCATCAAAAGTAATAGTGACTTCAAAAGTCCTGGAATTGATTCTGAATTTCAGTATCCCCTCGGTATTTTTCAGGATAGAACCTATCCTGCTTCTTCCTCCTCATGTCCCGCATCCCGGAACGGACAAATAGACCGTTTTCTCCCTTGCCAGTGAAGCTTCGGCAAAAACCAGCAGAAAGAGCAGGAAGACAATCAAAACAAAATAAACCAGGTTCTTATTGATTCTTTTTGATTTTTTAATGATTTTTCCCATTTCTTTTATCTTTTCTCCTATTGATGAAATTCTTCCAGTGTGATCATTTCGGTTCTTTCATAAATTTATCGGATGTCATAACCTGAAAAAGCGGATAAAGAGGGTTTTTCCGGTAAATATTCAATATTGATTCATGTATTTTCTGATTGAAGGAGGCGCAGCAGTCTTCAATGATATAAGCGCGAAAATCATGGGAAAGGGCATCCATGGCAGTTGTCAAAACACACCAGTGGGTGGCAAGTCCGGTAATTGCAATGGTATCAACCCCATATAAGCGCAGAGTTTGATCGAGATCTGTCTTGAAAAAAGCGCTGAAGCGTCGCTTTGGAAGAAATAAATCCGTATCACGCTGGACAAGTTCATCAGTGACCTCAGCCCCTTCGGTACCACGGATAGAATGCTCATTCATTCTGCCCTGAAATATGAAGTCACCCGGAAGAAAACTGTCCATAGCAAAAATAACCGGAATCGAACGACTTCTGGCAAATTCCGTAAGGCGATTGGTACTTGCTGTGATTGCCCTGGCAAGCGGTGTTATTGGAAACTTATGTTCGTTGTTGAAGGAGTCTTTGAGCATATCCACGATAACAATTGCCGGCTTCATTATATTTCTCCTTTATGGTTTATTGGATTGTTGATCCCCTCGCAATGTTTAAGGTTCAGAGATCGTAGGTTCAATGGTTACGGCATCCGCAACCGTTTTTTCAGATGGAGCTTCCAGCAAGCGGTTCGGATTTTGTTCGATTCGCATTGTAAGTGCCCCGCCCATAATGCTGACTTCAAACTTTTTATCAGATAGATTCATCCCTTTAACAGTTTCCCGAAGGTTTCTAAATTGTCTCTTTGCCCAGTAGTATGTAAATATAAATCCGCCTACTGCTGCCAGTAGAATTAGCAGAAACACCCACCAGGGTGTGGTAATGACTTTTCCCACTATTGTGAAGATTATTATCAGACCGAAGAGAAGGAGTAACTGAAGGCCGATAACCAAATACATATATATTAGCCCCTGGCGAACATCAGAGGGCTTTTCAAGATTTAAACCTTCCCTTCCTTTCTTCCCTTTCTTCTCTTCTTTCTTTTTTCCCCGGCGTTCAAACAGACGCTTGAAAAACATAATTTATTCTCAATGGTCATTGTTTTTTATTTTTAGCGAAAAAGGCTATCATTCGCTTATTGAGGTGTCAATGAAAATTGAAAGGCGAAAAGGCAAGATCTTAAGCCTCCCGGGCCTGAGAGAAAAACAGGGCAAGGGTTGAGACTGAATAAATCATCCTGGATAAAAATATCTGAAGGCTTTTACGGATACGTTTTTTTCTTGAGAGAAAGAATCAAGGTAAATCTGGCCACCGGCTCATCCCCGAACTTGCCAGGAACTGTTGCAATCACATGAATGGGAGATTCCACTCGTTCCGTTGACTCGGCGGCTGCGGTCACCAGATCGAAGATAACGCGACCGTCGTTGCAGATAAAAAGAACATCTCCTTCTGCGCGCTTCAAAAACTCTGCTGTGAGTGTTTTGAAAAGCAGAGAAATATTTTTAGAACTTTCTTGTATAAGTTTCATAGCGATGAGCCCGCCTGCACAATCAGCTCCCATAGCAAGTGCTCCGAAGTACATTGACCTCAGATGATTCCTTGTCCTTCGACGTAAGGGGATCTTCACCACCACTCTTTCCCTGGACAATTCAATGACGGATGGTCGGACAAACAATAATAAAGGGATCTTTGTTAAACCAAAAAATCGCAACGTGAGGGTCGCTAATACGTTTTCCGGTATAAATCTGTCCAGCCGTTTCAATAAGTAAGCTCCTTTTCTAACCATTTGTCAGTATTGCTCCTTAAATGTTTTTTTGCTTTCTCAAATTTCAGAATAAGCAATATCTTTTCTCGGCGGAATTTGCAAATGTTAAACTTTACGATTATTTTATTAAATGGTCTTTGTCGATATCTTTGATCACGCCTAATGCACCTGACATCTGACATTGGCGAGATACCGACCATCTGTACAAAAGTCTCACAAACAAAAAGGGGGGAGTCAAGACACCCGTTTGATTCCCCCCTTCCTCTTGTTTTTCCTGTTACCCAATGCCATACTGTTCACGGACAAAGGGAAGGAGACCGGCACTTTCCAGATTCTTCAATGGTGCCAGGAAGGTAACATGAATAACTCCCGGTAGACGTCCGATTTCAACAGCACCGGTAATTGTAGCACGGTTCTTAACTTCCGGGACGCTCATCCCTAAAAGAGTGGCGGCTCGTTGCAGTCCGTTTTCTGTGGCTTTATTTAAATCAGCCCCTGTTCCGACGACAGAGAGGGGAGCGGATTCCTCTATCGTGGAGAGTCCCCACTTTTGTGCCAGGATTTGGGCACGTTCCCTTTCCTCGGAACTAAAAGGCCTGGCCAGATAAGGAAGATCCTCAACAAGGGGGAAAAGTATCGGTCCCTGAAGCTCTCGACCCTTTACCACGTTAACCTGTATGGTGATAATACCGGCTACGTCCATGGTGTGGCCGGCAATTTCCCCGTCTCCCTGGAGTGCATGCATGTCGCCCATATACACACCACCGCCCGGCACTTTCACGGGAGCCAGCACAATTGTCCCCGGTCTGACTGCGTCGATATCCATGTGTCCGTCGGTGCGCGATTCGAGTTGTTCAGCGGTGAGTGCATAATCATGAGGTGCGCCGATAAGAAAGACTCCAAAATCACCGGCGTTGTGGGAATCCGGCATTCTTACGGCAGGCGTTGTCCCGAGTTGACCCATGAAGGGTCTCATTCTGGATATAGTTCCGACGAGATCGTGCGGGGCAAAAAGAAGAATTGAATGCTGTGTGCAATTTTCTGAAAGCTTGGCATAATTTTTTGCATCACGTGCGATTCGCTCTGCGGCATCTTTGTCCATGGTTACACCGAGGGTTCGGGCATCGTCAAACACGACAGTATAACCGTGCTCGAATTGAAAGGGCGTTACAGGAGTGCCACAAATAGAACAGCGTACCGCATCCTGACCGATTCCTTCAACAGTAGTTTCGGGGTACATTGTGCCACACCCGGGACATTTCTTGGCCACAAATGGATCACCCAGGAAGTGGCCATCAACCATGCGATCCTGTCCGGAAGCAGTGGCAACTGATGTGACATTTATCTCCCGGATTCTGATGGCGATGGCGTCACCCGGTTCTGCGTTTTCAACATAAACCGGCTGAGTTACCTCATGTCCACCACGGAGATGGGGAGTGATCATCGGTCCCCAGCAGCCGGGCATGGTATTTGCCTCGATGATACCGCCATCCCGGACCGGACCGAGCATGGGCTCTCCGGGGTCTAAAATACCGTTTGTGTACGTTGAAACAATAACCTTTTCATTGTTTCCAGCCATGTCTTTTACCTCCTATCTTATTTTTGCGGTGACAGGTTTCAAAAATGCATTCGTTGAGGACGATATTCAATTTCCGGCCTTCCATAGAGATTAGGGAATGAAAAAGAATGGGGAAATGATCTCAAAATTCAAGTACTGTATACTAACACGAAAAAAGTTTTCAGTCAGCATTATATTGTATTTGATTGCGCAAACTCACGAACCGTTTCCCACGCTACAGATTGTAGAAAACGGGCTTTGTTTTCCTGGAGATTAAGTATCTCATTACCGTCAATAACAATAGTACCTGTTAGGCCTGCGGGGCTTGTGCAAAAGAACGTTGAATAGAAAACACATGCTGTCAAGTAAGTACCCATGGAGGTGGGATGGCTTTTATCTTTCCTGTGAAGGGGTAAATCGGGGTCAGTTTGAAGGGCTTTTTGCCAGGCGATACCGACGGGAGCAACTGTCGCATAAAGTTTCCTGGCCAGGCTTGTATATGCTTCTGTTAATCTTTCCTGCATCTGGGGTAGGTGCTGCCTTGCCCAGGTTAGGTAAAGGAAGGTCCGTGCCCCGGACAACTTGATTTTGTGGTCAAGCTTTGACGCAAACTGGAACATTCTGGCCTTTTCCCTGACGGGGCGGGTACTGAATTCCTGCAGAACGACGATATCCCAATCTGCTTTTCTTATTGCCTTTATAGTTTCCGGATTACTATAATGCCACTCTAATGTCTTCTCACCAGCTGCTACCATACTCATCTCAAGTCTGTTAGGTTCATCAGACGATTCCGCCAGCTTTGATATCATCGAAGGCAGATTATTATAGTAGGTATAACTGTTTCCGATAAAAAGAACATTCAAAGATTGCATAATTCAAAATTTTTACATATCCTCATAAGAAATATAACCCTTTAAAGTGAAATGATTCTCAGCAGCTCT
>CAZKGS010000006.1:0-6693 GCA_964552105.1 uncultured Syntrophaceae bacterium | reverse complement strand
TTTCCTCATTTTAACCCAGGTTGCATCATTACTCAATCAGATAAATAAGGTGCGTATATCAAATTTACCGCATTTATATTTCACTTGACCAATAATCCTATATTTCTTATATTCAAAACGACTGATGAATTTTATAAGGTGACTATTAATGGCGCTCAAATTCTTTCATAATAAGTATTAAGGAAATACAAGATGAAAATTAAGGTGGAAAGAGAAAAGATTATTAAGGCGGTGAAGAAGCTGGAAGGAATTGAACTTGTATTGGATGATTCGAGTGATGCAAAAGAGGCAATAGATCTTATTTTGAGAAGGACTGAATTGTTTAATAGCGATTATTACCAGAAACTTAATGATGTTAAGGTAACACCAATCCAGGAATATAAGACGTCGGCTGTCGATTATAAGATTCTATTCCTGCTGGATTTCGTCTTTGAAGAAAATGTTTCCCTGGATACAAAGGCAGGCTTCATTAAAGATCTGCAAACTTTCTTCAGCAAATTATGACAGGTGATCACATTTTATCCAGATCTGCCATTATCTTCAGCGTTCCGTCTTTAATCATGGAAGCTTTTGTTGTTTCCAGCCATAAGCGGAACTGTTCTTCTTCTTTAAATTTCAAAAGGATGTTTTTCAGGTTATCTTTCCGGGTTTCAAGGTCTCCTAAATCCAGCCTTCCCCTTTCTTTAAATCTGACGATTACGTAATTCCCATTTACGTAAAATGGTTTATCGGGGTAGGGGTCTTTTTCTGAAAGCAGAAACAGTGCCTGACCGAGTTCTACGGAAGAACCTATGACGGGTATATCCGGAGTTGGCAAAAACATGCCGGTTTCTTCCACCTTGAGATTTTCATTCCTCGCGACTTCCCTTAAATCACCACCCTTTTTTAGACGATCGAGTATGCCCTCAGCTTTTTTTCGACATAATATTTTGCATTCATCTTTTATGTAGCTTTTTTTAACACTGCTTCTGGCTTCCTTGAGACCTGGTATGTAAGAAGGTTTAATTGAATTTAGTTTAATGATATAAAGACCTTGATCGTCAGAGAGGAGAGGTGCCGTCTCGTTTTCTTTCATCTCAAATGCATATTTTTTAAAGTCTTTAATCCCGGATAGTTTTTTCGGAAGAGTATCAATGGTGAAAAATTCAGTAGTTTTTATCTCAAGCTTGTTTTTGCTTCCGTACTCTTCAAAAATTTCCTCCTGGTAAATAATGTCATTGGCTTTTTTTGCTTCTTTTACAGCCCTGTCCATTCCTTTCATGAGCTTTAGTTTGGTGCGGACTTTATCCTTGACTTCCGACAGGGAATATGTCTCATCATTCGACTTCAAGAATTCGCTTTTGTTGTAGTTGTAATAGTCTTCAACTTCTTCTTCTGAAACCTCTGTGGAATTCGCAAAATCTTTTCCCAGAAAAGCAATATATTTGACCTGAATCTTTTGGGGTATACTAAAATCTTCGGCATGTTCCTTCAGATAGTTTTCAAGGTCTTTCTCTGATGGTTTTACCTTTGCCTTGAAATTTCCCGGAGAAATTTTAAGAAAATCTACATTAATTTTTTCGTTTTGAATCCTGTAGATATCATACACTTCTTTATCGGAAACCTTTATTGCATCCTTTATAAGCATCTCTAATTTACCGATAATGAGTACTTTTTTCTGTACTTCCTCGAAATCTTCGGGAGTCAACCTGTTGTAGCGGAGCATGCGATGATAAAGATTCTTATCGAAAACACCGTCTCTCTGGAAAGCAGGATATGAAAAAATGGCAGATCTGATTTCCTCATCACTTATGCCTAATTTGAATTCCTCTGCCCTGGAAAGAAGAACTGCCTGATTAATTACATTATTGAGTGCGCGCTGCTTGAGATTTAACGCCTTGAGCATATCGTCAGTTAAAGTACCCTTATAGCGCTGACGATAAAAGTCTATGAGCTTTTCGTATTCCTCTCTGAACTCGGCATAGCCTATCGCTGTGTTTTTAACGATTGCTATTGATTTAGCCTCCCTTTCCCCCCGCATAGATCCGAAGTAAAAAATAAAGACAAGGATAATAATGCCCAGAAGTACCTGCATGAACCAGGCCTTGGCATGTTTTCTCATTAATCGTAACATATAAAATATTCCTTATTAATTAATGTACAAAAATGAAACCAAACCACTTAACCAAATATGAGCGGTATAAGTAGTATAGTCACCGGTAAAATGCAATATTTTTTTAGAAAGGCATTGATTAGGCCATTTAAATGCTGTATAAGGTGATCTGCTGAAAAAGATAGGGGGATGACGCTTTGATTTTTGATTTTATCCTGGGAATATTTTCCAATGATCTGGCTATCGATCTGGGAACAGCAAATACCCTTGTCTATGTAAAAGGGGAAGGGATTGTGTTAAGCGAGCCGTCAGTCGTTGCTGTTCACAGGGATGCAAGAGGAATGAAAAAAGTGCTTGCTGTTGGAGAAGCAGCAAAGAGGATGCTCGGCAGAACGCCAGGAAATATAGTAGCCATCAGACCTATGAGAGATGGTGTGATAGCCGATTTTGAGATTACAGAAGCCATGCTAAGGCATTTCATTATGCGTGTGCATAACAGGAAAACCCTGGTACGTCCGAGAATTATCATATCCATACCCTCCGGTATTACCCAGGTTGAGAAAAGAGCTGTTAAGGAAACCGCAGAATCAGCGGGGGCCAGAGAGGTTTATCTTATTGAGGAGCCCATGGCAGCAGCGATAGGCGCAGGTATGCCTATAACAGAACCGATAAGTTCAATGATTGTGGATATTGGCGGGGGAACCACAGAAGTTGCCGTTATTTCGCTGGCTGGAATAGTTTATGCGAAGTCTGTAAGGATTGCCGGTGACAGGTTGGATGAATCGATCGTACAGTATATGAAGAGAAAATACAGCCTCCTTATCGGAGAGAGATCGGCTGAAATAATAAAAACCACAATAGGGTGTGCATATCCGGATACTGAACTAAGAACAGTGGATGTTAAAGGGAGAGATCTGATATCGGGTATACCCAAGATTATTGAAATTAATTCCGAAGAGGTAAGAGAAGCGATAATGGAACCCGTGAGCATTATTGTTGATACAGTAAAAGATGCTCTGGAAAATGCCCCTCCGGAATTAGCCGGTGATATTGTTGACAGGGGCATTGTTCTAACCGGCGGCGGGGCTCTTTTGAGAAACCTGGATGTACTTTTACGAGAAGAAACGGGCCTTCCCATATCCATATCAGATGACCCCCTTTCCACGGTAGCCAAAGGTGCCGGGATGGCCCTGGATGAGATAGATCTTTTGAAAGAGGTTACCATTCAACTGTAAACTGAATGTTTAGTCTTCTATAGAAAAATACCCTCAGGATATCCTGTTACCATTGATGGTTAAAATATGCCTCCAGAAGGTACGTGTTTTTACATGTTTTTCTTTTAGATGAAAAATGTCATTTCCTGCAAAGTACCAATCAATTATCATAGCATCAATTCTTGTCATTATTTTCTTGTTAACCGTCTCATTCATTGTGAAGCCTTCAGGCAAAACAGGATTTTTCAGAAAGCTGGTGCTGGAGGTAGTGATACCTTTAGAAGACCTGGTTAATACGTCGATCGACAGCGTTGGCAGAGCGTGGAATCGGTATATCTTTTTGGTGGGCCTGGAAGAGGAAAACAGAAAACTCAAAAAGGAAGTTTCATCTCTAACAAGCAAGATTAATGCCAGCAACGAAACATGTCTCGAATGTAATCGTTTAAGAAAGCTATTAGCCCTGCGAGAAAGTTCCAGTTTTGAAACGATTGCTGCTAAAGTTGTCGGCAGAGAGCGATCCTCTGTGTTTAAG
Source organism: uncultured Syntrophaceae bacterium (assembly GCA_964552105.1). Lineage (GTDB taxonomy): Bacteria > Desulfobacterota > Syntrophia > Syntrophales > UBA6807 > CAZGAK01. The sequence goes on along the minus strand of CAZKGS010000006.1, from coordinate 2,855 downwards.
ACAATATTAATCAACAGGGGAAGTTCCGATGGACTAACGGTCGGATTGCCGGTTCTTGTATTTGAAGGTGTTGCCGGTAGAATAATCGATGTTTCCTGGAATGTGTCTACGGTGCTTCTTCTTATGGATTATAATAGTAATATTGATGCGCTTGTCCAGAGTGTCAGGGCTCATGGTATATTGCAGGGTTCCGGCCGTGAGGGATGTATCTTGAAATACGTACAGCGATCAGAGGAAGTCAAGGCGGGTGATTCTGTGATATGTTCAGGTTTAGCCGGCGTTTTTCCGAAGGGGTTACTGCTTGGTACTGTCGTAAGTGTCGACAGGGAAGAGACATCCCTGTTTCAAAAGATACAGGTTGTTCCGGCAGTTGATGTGGCGAAACTAGAAGAAGTATTGGTAATCTTAAAATGATATATTACCTTTTGGTGCCGATATTTTCATTATTATTACTTGTATTTCAGGCAACAGTTCTCGACCTTTTTTCCCTGGGCAAAATAAGGTTGGAAATATCACTTATACTGGTTATCTATGCGGGCTTTTATCTTGATCTTGTCAAGGGTGGAGTTCTGTCCCTTACTCTGGGATTTTTTCTTGACTGCATGACAAGTGTGGTTCCGGGCCTTTTCACTTTTTTTTATATGATAATATTTTTTATTTCCAGGAATGTTTCCTATAGAATTTATCCCGAAGGAATTCCGTTCATCATGATGTTTACGTTTATATGCGCATTTTCAGAAGGGATTGTAATATTTTTACTCTATAAATTTATGTTCGATGCAAATATATTTCGTGATATTTTGAATATGTACCTGCCGCAGTCTCTGGTAATTGCAGTTATCGGTCCGGCCTGTTTTGCGTTGTTTTATCGGCTCGAGGGTTTGTTACATGACGGAAAATAAGAGTAAATTAGTCCAGTATGACCCTGGTGAATTCAGGAGAAAATTCAGGGTATTGACATGGTTGATACTCTTTGCATTTGTTTTTCTCGTTGCCAAAATGTGGTATCTTCAGATAATAAAGGGAGATGAATTAAGTCAGCGATCCAAGAACAACAGGATTCGCCTTCAGGAAATAAAACCATTGAGAGGCTTGATTCTTGATACGCGCGGTGGAATCCTGGTAGATAATCAACCATCCTTTGACATTTCAATCATTCCGGAAGCAGCAAAAAATGTGGAGGGTGTTATCAAGAGGCTGGCATGTGAATATGGAGAGAATGAAATAAAGCTTTATAACAATTTTTTATCATTAAAGCACAGGAAACCTTTCGTTCCGATCAAGCTTGAAAAGAATATCGGAAGAGATAAGTTAGCCATAGTTGAGACAAACTCTTTGGATTTGCCTGGTGTCGTCGTTGATATTGTGCCTGTGAGAAAGTATATTTATGGTGAGATGATGGCGCATATTCTTGGTTATGTGGGTGAGATTAGTACTGTTGACCTGGGCAGGGATTTGTATGGTGAATACAAGCCCGGTGATATTGTCGGTAAGTCAGGTATTGAAAAATGGGTAAACATATATTTGAAAGGTGAAAGTGGGGGAGAGCAGATAGAGGTAAATGTGAACGGTAGAAAATTGAATGTCCTGGGGAGGGTTGAGTCCGTTCCCGGATACAATGTCATGCTAACCATTGATGCCGATCTTCAAAGAATTTGCTGGGATGCCTTTCAGGAAAAGGCGGGCACCGCGATCATGATGGACCCCCGAGACGGTTCTATACTGGCCCTGATAAATAAACCCTCTTTTGATCCAAATCTTTTTAACAGGGGCATATCAGACGAGGATTGGAACAGGCTTTTAAATAACCCACTCAGTCCCATGCAGAATAAGGCTATTTCCGGGCAGTACCCCCCCGGTTCCACGTATAAATTGATCGTGGCTGCTGCCGCTCTTGAAGAGAGCTTGGTAACGCCTCATACAAGGTATTTTTGTGATGGTACGTATAAGATGGGTAACCGGACATTCAGGTGTTGGAAAAAGTATGGCCATGGTAATATCAGTTTACACCGTGCTATTGTAGAGTCCTGTGACGTATATTTTTACAACCTGGGAGCACAAATCGGCGTTGATAAATTGGCACAGTATGCAAGTAAATTTGGGTTAGGATCGAAATCGGGTGTGGAGCTTTTCGGAGAGAAAGGAGGCTTGATACCAACAAAGGAGTGGAAACTGAAAAAGCTGAAAGAACCCTGGCAGATGGGTGAAACGACTTCATTATCTATAGGTCAGGGGTTTATTTTGTTGACTCCTTTGCAGCTTATCAGAGCTTACTGTGCCCTGGCTAATGGCGGTGTTCTATATAAGCCGAGACTTATAAAAAGAATCATGACGGAACAGGGACAGGTCATTAAGGAATTTCCTCCTGAAAATGAGTCTCTTATACCTGTCAGTAAAAAAAATATTGAGATATTAAACCTTGCATTGTGGGGAGCTGTAAACGAAGATCATGGTACGGGACTGGCTATGAGAAGAAGGGGGAAAGATGTCTGTGGGAAGACAGGCACTGCGCAGGTCATAGCAATGCCTCAGGATAAGGAAGATGGTGATATGGATGACATTCCTTATAAATATAGAGATCACGCCCTTTTCGTTTGTTTCGCGCCGTATAAAGATCCTGAAGTAGCAATAGTAGTGATTGTAGAACATGGGGGTCATGGGGGATCTGTTGCCGCTCCCATTTCGAGAAAGATTATTGACGGGTATTTTGAAATCAAAGAGAGGAGAAACAGCCTCCAGTCTCGTGAAGTACAAGGCTAAGGCGGCAGAGCCGCAAATCCGAAACTCGAATTTCTAAATCCGAAACAATATCGAATGACAAAAATACAAATATCTAAACGGGAAAGAGTTAAACT
>CAZKGS010000005.1:6287-27107 GCA_964552105.1 uncultured Syntrophaceae bacterium | reverse complement strand
ACAAACATCCTTTTTGGGATTGGGGCTATTGTTATGTTTTCACGGGTAAAGACGTGAAAGACCAAGGTTCAAGGGTAAAGGATCAAGGTTTCGGTTCCAGATCGTTCTATTTTCTTCACTGCTCAACGCACGTTCAACATGGATGGCTTGTAAGAAGTCCAAAAACTTTCAACTTCTAACCTTGCACCTTGTACCTTGATCCTTAGACTTACGTCCCCATCTCCCAGGAATTGAGATATTTTTCCTGTTCGGGAGTGAGGGTATCTATCTTGATTCCCATCGATTCTAATTTCAATCTGGCAATGTCTCTGTCAATATCTTCGGGAACACTGTAAACGACATTCTCCAGATTCTTTCCATTTTTCACGAGATATTCAGATGAAAGGGCCTGATTGGCAAAACTCATATCCATAACACTGGAAGGATGTCCTTCTGCCGCGGCAAGATTAATTAACCTTCCCTCCCCCAGGATGTATACACATCTTCCATCTTTTAATTTGTATTCATCGATAAAATCCCTGATTTTCCCCGTGTGTGTTGAAATTTCCTTAAGGCCTTCAATATCAAGTTCCACATTAAAGTGTCCCGAATTAGCTACAATTGCCCCATCCTTCATCTTCAGAAAATGTTCTTTCCGGATAACATTGATATCTCCGGTCAGTGTACAGAAAAAATCACCAACCTCGGCAGCCTCGGAAATGGGCATAACTCTGTAGCCATCCATAACAGCCTCCAGAGCAGGCAACGGATTAACTTCGGTTACGACCACATTCGCACCCATCCCGGAAGCTCTCATGGCAAGACCTCTCGAGCACCACCCGTAACCGCACACAACGAATACAGAACCCGCTATCAATCTGTTGGTAGCCCTTATAATCCCATCTATCGTACTCTGTCCGGTACCGTACCTGTTGTCAAACATATGTTTCGTGTTCGCGTCATTAACGGCAATCAAAGGAAAAGCGAGGACTCCTTTCTCAGCCATAGCCTTTAATCTTATCACACCGGTAGTCGTCTCTTCCGTACCTCCCGTTATTCCTTCTATGAGTTCCCGGCGATCAGAATGGATTGTCGATACCAGATCAGCGCCGTCATCCATCGTTATGGTTGGTTTCAAATCCAGAACAGAATTTATATGATTGTAATAAGTATCGGTATCTTCACCATTGATGGCATACACGGGCATTTCATGATATTTCACCAGATAGGCCGCAACATAGTCCTGGGTGCTGAGAGGATTTGAGGCACAAAGAAAAACATCGGCACCACCGGCCTTAAGAGTTTCCATGAGGCTTGCTGTCTCCGTCGTCACATGGAGACAGGCCCCAACCCTCATACCTTTAAGAGGCTTCTCTTTTTCAAATCTTTTTTTAATACTGTTTAAAACGGGCATACTTTTATTTGCCCATTCAACGCTCACCCTGCCCCCATCTGCAAGGCTTATATCCTTGATATCAAAATCCATTATCTGCTCCTCAGTCGAACACACAAGAACAAAACTACGTTAAAAGTTCAAATGACAAAATCCAAATGTCAAATCAAATCCCAATATCAAATGTCCAGATGTCTCATCCATTTTGGCATTTGAGCTTTGACATTTGTCATTAGTATTTTAGATTCCTGCTTCTTTTTTTAGTTTCCCAACCATATCCGTCTTTTCCCAGGGATAATCATCCATAAACAAGGTGGTCGTTATTTTCCTGTAAATATCACCACTTAACAGTTCGAATCGTTCAATCATTCCTCCGGGCGTAAAATCGAAAACTGCTTCCACAACCTTTCCAAGTTCCTTATCAGGCATAACTCCCGTACCAAAGGTATTAATGTATACAGACATGGGCTGAGCAACGCCTATGGCGTAAGCCAGCTGAATCGAACATTTCGTTGCCAGACCGGCGGCCACAATGTTTTTTGCCGCATATCGAGATCCGAAAGATGCGGAACAGTCGACCTTTTCCGGGGATTTATTTACGACAGCGCCTCCACCTAACTGGGCGCCGGGGTATGCGCCATAAAACTGGCAGACAAGCTTGCGACCCGTCACACCCGAATCGGCAGCGCTGCAGGAATTAACAGCCTGCCACTCACCAGTTGGGTTGAATAAGAATTCTGTATCCTTATCTGCCCATTTTCCCAGGCAAGCAAAGGCTTTCTCTTTTGCCATTTCTTCAATCTCGTCTCTACCATGACCTGCAATATGGCGATAATCAACAGGATTTGACATGAGTACCTTTGCTACCCTTACAGGTTTGCCATCGTCATTATAATCTACTGTTACCTGTCCTTTGCCATCGGGTGCAAAGATGGGATTTCTGGAACCCTCAAACTTCCGCATCATTCTGTTGACCAGCACGTAAGGCAGGGGTAAAAGCTCCGGCGTTTCATCAATGGCAAATCCATACATAATCCCCTGGTCTCCGGCTCCTATTTCCTTGTATTTGCCAAGGTCGGCCCGCGTACCTATGTTAATGTCCGCAGACTGAGGGATAATCGTGTTAAAGATCCCCATTGAGTTTCCATTGAGTCCGACAGCCGAATCATTGTAACCCAAAGCCAACACGGTCTGACGAACAACGTTTTCAATATCGATATAGATTCTCGTGGCAACCTCCCCACCAACAACACAAAAACCCTTCCCCAAAAATACCTCGAGACCGCAATGAGGCATTGTATTTATATCCATACCTATCTTCTTTTCTTCATCCATAATCTCGGCAATGATATTTGCCGCAATCGAATCTGCTACGATGTCCGGATGTCCTACCTTGACTCCCTCAGATGTTATCTGCATAAAATTTCTCCTTTAGATTCTGTATATTCTCAACAACTGCGTTTTTTGCGCAGATGTTGGTACCGGCAGCGAAAGGCCAATAGCTGAAAGGATTAAGGATTAATCCTCTACCCCTGTAATCCCCCTAATCCGGGAATTTGAGTTTTCAATTCTTTAGCCTTTAGCCTTTGACCTTTTGCCTTTGCGGCTTTGCCGCCTTAGTAATTTATTAATCTGTTTCTAAGTCATTCCTTGTTGTTCGTGTTGCTCATTATTTTTTTAGTATTTTCAGGCGGTGAAATAATACCGCCCGATATGATAAGCGTGAAGGCCTCCTCCACCGTCATATCGAGATTAATCACATCGCTTTCAGGTATCATAATATAAAACCCTGATGTCGGGTTTGGCGTCGTAGGAACGAAGAGATTAATGTTCTGCTGGGATGTTTTAGCCTGCACCTCCCCCTCGGACACGCCCGTAACAAAGGCTACGGAATAAAGCCCCTTTCGGGGATACTCTATAAGGACTACCCTCTTGAAACTCTGGCTCTTAGCACTAAATATTGATTCGGAAAGCTTTTTCACTGCCATGTAAATACCGCTGATAAATGGTATCTTACCGAGAATCCACTCCCCTAACTGGACAAGTTTGTTACCAATAAAACTTTTAACAACAAGCCCCACCAGAAATATTAATACAATCGTAAAGATAACGCCGAGACCTGGTATATGGAAGGGAAGAAGATTGTCCGGATGAAGTTTAGGGGGAATAATCTTGAGAAGATTGTCCATCATCTTTACCATAATAAAAATGATATAAGCTGTAACACCAACAGGGACAGTAGCGATTATTCCGGTCAGGAATATATTTTTGAATGTTTTTCTCATTTCTTAATCTTTGCACCTGACATCAAGTAAAAAACTCCCTTCCTACTAACAAAAAAACTATTCCTTTTCAATCAATCATTTAAAAAGGGGTGGAGATACCTCCCCACCCCTTTACAAATTCGAGACAGTTTTGGAAAAACTATTTCATTTCTGTATGTACACTATTTAATCCTGTTTCTTTCGTCAACAAACACACATTTTGCCGACCAGTTCTGTGCCTGTTCGTTATCCACAAGCACATAACTTGCTATTATGATGATATCACCCTTAGAGCCCTTTCTCGCAGCAGCTCCATTTAAACCGATAACACCGGAACCTTTTTCTCCCTTAATTACATAGGTAGAAAACCTCTCTCCATTTGACACATTGTATATATTAACTTTCTCATAGGGAAAAATATCGGCAGCTTTAATAAGGCTTTCATCTATGGTGATACTCCCTTCATAATCAAGATTGGCATCGGTAATGGTTACTCTGTGAAGTTTTGATTTAAGCATAAATCTTTGCATCTTCATTCTTTCTCCTTACAGCGAAAAGGCAAATCTGCCTTTATTTTTATATATCCAATGGGTCCCCAAATACATAATTATCGATAAGCCTTGGCAGACCTACACGAACTGCCAGCGCTACGACAGACTCACCTTCCATTTGTTCCACATCTTCCATTGTTGTGGTATCACAAATCTTGACATAATCGATTTTGGTGTGGGGGTATCCTTCTATAAATTTTCGCATCTCCTCTATTATCCTGCCGGCATTCCGTTCGCCATTATCATACAGTTCCTTCGCAAGTTTAAGAGACATGCTCAAACTGAGAGCTGACTCTCTTTCATTATCCTCCAGATATGTATTTCTCGAACTCATTGCAAGACCGTCAGGTTCTCTTACCGTCGGCATACCGATAATTTCAAGATCCATATTAAGATCATCTACCATCCTCTTGATCGTCACCAGCTGCTGGAAGTCCTTTTTGCCAAAGATCGTCACATGGGGCTTTACAATATTAAAGAGTTTAGCGCAAACCGTTGCTACACCCCTGAAGTGTCCCGGTCTCGACAAACCACACAGGTTGTTTGTAACTCTCTCAACATCGACATAAGTTTGATAGTGGTTGGGATACATTTCCTCGTTTGGAGGATAGAAAATTACGTCAACGCCAACATCCCTGGCAAGTTTTTCATCCCGTTCAAAATCCCTCGGGTATTTTCTTAAATCTTCACCAGGGCCAAACTGGGTCGGGTTAACGTAGATACTGATAACCAGACAATCCCCCCGTTTTCTCCCATCTATCATCAGATCCAAATGCCCCTTGTGTAAGTATCCCATAGTGGGAACGAATGAAATTTTCTTCCCTGCCATTCTCATGGATTCGGAATATGCCTGCATTTCACGAACGGATTCAATAACTTTCATGATTTCCCCCACAAAAAAAGCCTCTCCGTCTGAGACGGGAGGCTTAAACATACTACATGACTTCTTCCCTTCCGTCCCAGTCCTTAACCGGATCCAGGCGGTTTGAGTCTGAAATGACGGCTACCAGAAAAAAATACCCCTGTCAAGGGATTTATCCTGAGCACGCCGAAGGATTCATCTTGAGCAACATCGAAGGATAGGGTGGCTATGGTTTGGGATATTCATCAATATGACCGGCACTATTAATTTCATAGTAGTGCCTCCCACCTTTGGGGGTTGTCCTGATCCAGGTGCCAACCGTTTCTACGGTAACGTTGGTTTCCGTATCCCGGAATCCTCCTTCCTGCAGCTTGGCAAAGGATAAGTCAGGCCATTCCTGACTCGCATTATCTGCCAGATAGCACAGCGCCGCGGTATATGCGTTCCTTGCCGCTGACAGGGCCGCAACGTCCTCAGCGTTTTTCTTATACCTCATAAAGTTAGGAATAGCGATAGCCGCCATGATACTAATAATCGCGATGACAATCATCACTTCAACCATCGTAAAACCTTTTTGATTCCTGTTTTTCCTCAATTTTATTAACATAATATGCTTTCTCTGCTCGGTCTTCTATGGTGCATATTAAGCTCAATCAATTTTGCTCGGATTAACTGATAATTGAATGTATCCATATTAAAATTATTTCCATCCTGGACGGGTTTAGAGCGGATTATACGACCGCCTGGAGTATGAATCAGGTAAAGAACCTCTGTTAAATCCGTATCGATAAATCAATTTGAAAGAGTCTATACTAAAAATCAGGGATAAGCGCAACGACATGCTTCACGTCTGATGTGTGAAACATATTACTTTATTTTATAATATGAATGGATATTATTTTCAAATCCTTTTTCATCACTAAAGTTAAAACAGTTACATTTCGGAGAAAATAGCATTGCTAAGTCTTCCAAATTCTTCTACAGTCAACGTTTCTCCCCTTCTCTGACCATCAATCTCCAACTCATTGAGAATTTTGTCAATATCTGTTTTAGACGATTGCAAGAGGTCTGAACTTTTCAGATTGTTCAAGAGGGTTTTTCGTCGCTTTGAAAAGGCGGTTTTTACTACCTTAAAGAAAAAATCAGCATTTTTTATTTCAAACAGGGGCGTTTCTCGAACTACCATCTTCAGTACGGCAGAATCAACCTTAGGTTTGGGATAAAAACAACTGGCCGGAACCATCGTTACCCTTGATGGTATCGTATACATTGAATTTATAACGGAAAGTAAACCACACTCTTTCGTACCGGGAGATGCCATAATCCTGTCAGCCACTTCCTTCTGGAACATCAGGACTATTGTCGAAATATAATCTCTAAATCCAATCAACCTGAATAATATCTGAGATGAAATGTTATAAGGAATGTTACCGATCACTTTTAGCTTCCGTAAGTCACCAGCATGTTCCCTTACCTCGCTAAAGGCTGAGGAAAAGTCATATTTCATGACATCCTGCTTCAATATCTCGATATTAGTAAAACCTTTCAGTTCTTCTTGTAAAACGTTTAACAGTTTTTGATCTATCTCAAGGGCAATAACCTTTTGCGCGTGCTCTGCAATCATGGCCGTCATGACCCCCAGCCCGGCACCTATCTCGATAACAGTATCATCATTGTTAATGTCCGATATTTTCACAATTTTTGCTGTGATATTGTTGTCGATGAGGAATGACTGCCCCAAGCCTTTAAAGGGATGTATTCCATATTTTTTGAGAATGTTTCGGGGAGATGTCATATCTGATGTTGATGCTTCTTTCTGACGGCTACTACGGCCTTATAGGTTATAAGATATGCCGGAACGGCAAAAAATGGCGCCATTATGATTCCACCTACCAACAAGGGAGAGGCAACACACCATCCATTATTCACAATATACCATATGGAATAATCGTTGAAAACAATCTGCAAATTGTTATTTCCCAGCAGGAATTTCCCTAATTGATATTGTGTAACATAAAAAAAAGGTATGGTTAGCGGATTTGATATTAGAAAAGAGCCAAGAATTGCGGCAGTAAAATTTTGCCTTAGTAAAAAAGTTAAAAGGGTTATTAAAATGGTGTGAAACGGTATCGTCGGAGTTACCCCGATAAATATCCCGATGGCCATACCGAGGGCAATACTTTCCGGCGCCCCTTTGAGGCTAATGAATTGATCGTAAAATTTCTTGAATCTTTTCTTTGGATTCATACTTGTTTCATGACAGACCATGACTCCAGTGGCCATCTGGATATGGCATTCAAATCGAAGTGATCCTTTTCCCCTTTTCTTAAAAGATTATCACCGACAACTGCTATCATTGCGGCGTTGTCTGTACACATAATTATTGGAGGTATAAATACTTCTATGCCTTTATTCTTAGCTTTCTCATAAAATCCATCGCGCAGCCTGCTGTTTGCCGCAACACCACCTGATACTACAACCTTTTTAATGGAAAGATTTTCAGCAGCCCGCAGGGTCTTTTCAATCAGAACATCTACAATAGCCTCCTGGTAACTTGCCACTATATCAGGAATCTCATTTTCCGTTATGGGATCTTCTCTTTTTTTAATGTAGTTTAACAACGACGTTTTAAGCCCGCTGAAACTAAAGTCCATGCTGTCTTTCATAGACCGTGGAAATTGAACATATGCGGTGTCTCCGCTTTTGGCCAGTTTGTCTATCACAACTCCTCCCGGATACCCCAGATCGAGCATCTTGGCGGCCTTATCGAATGCTTCTCCGGCGGCGTCATCCCGAGTTTGTCCGATAATACTGAAATCCCCGAAATTCTGAACAAGACAAACGATTGTATGGCCCCCTGATACAACGAGGGCGATGAATGGAAAATCCGGTTTTTCTTCACTCAAAAAGATAGCCGCGATATGACCTTCAAGATGATTTACACCTACAAAAGGAATCCCTTGTGCGAAGGCTATTGATTTGGCTACGGAAAGACCAACCAGAAGAGAGCCGACCAGACCGGGGCCTCTCGTAACAGCAATGCCTTCGATATCGCCAAGAGAAACCCCTGCATCATTCAGCGCCTGTATGATTACAGGAACGATAGCCTCTATATGCTTCCGGGATGCAATCTCCGGCACTATGCCACCATATTTGCTGTGTACATCAATTTGAGAGGCAATAACATTCGAAAGAAGAGATGCACCATTGTGAACCACGGCAGCCGCAGTTTCATCACAGGAGGATTCTATACCTAATACTAACATATTTTATTCTCCACAAAAGTAGCAAAAAGGTATATAAGAATCGTCATTGTTTGTAAACAAGAAAGGACAAGAAGATGGAGATTCAAACCGATTTTCTGGTTTTGGGAAGCGGTATTGCCGGTTTTTCTTTTGCCATAAAAGCTGCAGATCTGGGAACAGTTGCCATTGTTACAAAGAAAGAAAAAGTAGAATCAAACACAAATTACGCCCAGGGTGGTATAGCCGCCGTCACCGACAAAACGGACAGCTTTGAATCTCACATAAAAGATACTCTCACAAGCGGGGCAGGCCTTTGCAAAGAAGATGTGGTCAGAACAGTTGTCACCGAAGGTCCCGATAGAATTAAAGAATTAATAGAATGGGGCGTTGAATTTACCAGGGCTGAAAAAGATAATTCCACCATCTATGACCTGGGAAGAGAAGGAGGTCACAGTCGCAGAAGGGTCTTGCATTCAAAGGATTTCACAGGAAGAGAAATAGAAAGAGCGCTAGTTGAAAAAGCGGGCTCGAAAAAAAACATCGAAATCTATGAAAACTTCTTTGCCATTAATCTTATCCTTGAATCAAAAGTTCCGGGAGGAAGGAAAGATAAATGCATCGGGGCCTATGTCTTTGATGTAAATCATAGCGTTGTTCACACCTTCAGAGCAAAGTTCATCATGATTGCAACAGGAGGATCAGGAAAAGTTTATCTCATCACCACAAATCCGGATATCGCAACAGGAGACGGCATAGCAATAGCTTACCGGGCGGGAGCAAAAATTGCCAATATGGAATTCATACAGTTTCATCCCACCTGTCTATACCATCCTGACGCCAAATCTTTTCTTATCAGCGAGGCAATACGAGGCGAAGGGGGGGAACTAAAACTAAAAAACGGCTCAACCTTTATGGAAAAATATCATCCCTTGAAGAGTCTCGCCCCCCGGGATATTGTTGCCCGGGCCATCGATATGGAGCTGAAAAAATCGGGGGACGAATATGTTCTGCTCGATATCACCCACAAGGACAGAGATTTTCTCATCGACAGGTTTCCAAACATATACCAAAGATGCCTCGAATTCGGGATAGATATGGCAAAGGATCCTATTCCAGTGGTTCCCGCCGCTCACTATCAATGCGGCGGTGTTGTAGTAAATTCTCACGGGGAAACGAACATAGACCGGCTCTTCGCGTGTGGCGAGGTCTCCTGCACCGGTCTTCATGGTGCAAATCGTCTTGCAAGTAACTCTCTCCTTGAGGCGGTGGTATTCGCACATAGAAGCTTTATGAAAGTATCCGAATTGCTTCCCCAAACAAAGGATGAAACCATAGCCATCCCACCGTGGGACCCTAAAGGAGCAACAGAAAGTGACGAATCCGTCGTTGTTTCGAATAACTGGGATGAAGTCAGATCGTCCATGTGGAACTACGTTGGCATCGTCAGAAGCAATAAAAGATTAGAGAGGGCAAAAAGAAGATTGGATCTTATCACCCGGGAAATTGAGGAATATTACTGGGACTTTACCATAACCAGAGATCTTCTGGAGCTTTGGAACATCGCCACGGTGGCAAAACTGATCATAGAATGTGCACAGCTGAGGAAAGAAAGCCGCGGCCTTAATTATAATCTTGATTATCCCGAAAGAGACAACACGGGTGAGTTACAGGATACGATTATAAGAAAGTGACGGCTCCACCGCCAGCAAGTTCGCAATTCGATTTCCGATTCCCGGTTTCCGTTGCTTGTTCCATTCAAGTTCAAGTTTTCCCATTACACTGGTGAAGACAAGTTTTGACTGTTGCTTATCAAACCGGGGAAAAAAGAGTTTATGTGATTCATTTTAATTGACGGGAGAATCTAAATGATTGACAAGACAACCTATAATGCATTGAAACAAAGAATCAAGGAATTGGAATGGGAGGTTTCTGAACACAGGAAGGTTGAAGAAGCGTTACGGGAAAGCGAACATATATACGGGACATTTTCAGAGAAATCTCTGGCCGGTATCTACGTGGTTCAGGATGGAAAATTTCAATCCGTTAATTCTAATGCCACTTCATATGCCGGCTATACTTCCGAGGAACTTATTGGTGAAAAATCTGATATCATCGTCCACCCCGAAGACAGGAACCGAGTCAAGAGAAACGCCCGGGAAATGCTAAGCGGTAAGCGCACGTCACCTCACGATTTCAGGATCGTAAGCAAGCGGGGAGAGATCCGATGGATTATGGAGACAGTGACTTCCATATCTTATGAAGGGAGACCTGCTATTTTGGGAAACTCCATGGATATTACCGAGCGCAAGCAGGTGGAGGAAATGCTGCAGCAGTCGGAAAACCTGTACAGAACCATTTTCGAAAACACCGGCACGGCAACGATAATTATCGAGGAAGATACGACAATGTCACTGGTAAACACCGAGTTTGCCGAGTTATCAAGAGCATCCAAGAAATATTGCGAGGGCATAAGCTGGACAAATTTTATCGCAGATGAGGATGTGGAGCGGATGAAAGGCTATCATAACCTGCGGCGCATTAATCCGAAAGGAGCGCCAAGGAATTATGAGTTTGTCTTTGTCGATATAGGGGGCAACAGAAAAGACATGATGCTCACTATTTCCATGATTCCGGGAACGAAAAAGAGTGTTGTTTCTTTGTTGAACATCACCGATCTCAAGCAGGCGAAAGAGCAGGCAAAAAAGAGGGAACAGGAAGTCCAGATTAAATCCATAAATCTCGAGGAAGTGAACACAGCCCTGAATGTTCTGCTAAAACGGCGAGAGGAGGATAAAAATGAACTCGAAGAAAAGGTGTTTTTGAATGTTCGTGAACTCGCGATGCCCTACATAGAAAAATTAAAAAAAACCAGATTGAGTGCAAACCAGCTCACGTATTTAACAATCCTCGAAAATGGTCTCAACAATATCATCTCTCCCTTCATGCACAATATGACCTTGAAATATTCAAAACTTACACCTACAGAAATTCAGGTAGCCAATCTTGTCAAGGAGGGTAAAACATCCAAGGAAATTGGAAATCTCTTGAATCTGTCCGCCAGAGCTGTTGATTTTCACAGAGTCAACATTCGCAATAAACTTGGTCTAAAAAATCAGAAAGCAAATTTGCGATCTTTTTTGCTAACATACTCATAATAATAGTATTACGCTGTTATTATCTTTATAGTAACAAACTATTCAGTTTTTTCTTCATATGCTTCATATTTTCCTCTATCATATCCATGTCGCTGTCTGTTCCGAACTGTTAAAGAAAGCCTTCAGTAATTCGTTTAAATACAACGGGGCAAAAATATATTTAACCATAATAGGCCCGTGGAAGATAGCAAACCAATAAATATCTTCACTGTTCATCAGGTTTTCCTTAATTACATATTTATTATAAATTGATAGCTATGCCGGTGTCTCTTATACAGCAAGCAGACAAATGTGATACACTCTATACCAGTGCAAGAAAACACGCCCGTTCATATTAACAGGTATATGCTGTTATTTTGCATGCAATCATCAGTCATTGCTTTTTGTCGGCAGATTTACCATAGTTCCTGCGGTTCCCGTTACAGACAGAAATATAGAGTAGTATCCTGAATTAATAGTCTTGAAAGAAGAAATATTTATGGCATTGAAGGATGGCGTTGTCACTCCCGCCAATGCCGCTGTCGAATTCCACGGAGGATGTGGATACATCGATGAGTATAAAGTCCAGAAGTGGTAAAGGGATGCCAAGATCCTCGAACTGTATGAGGGAACCAGAAAGGCGGAAATCCTGACGCTGGGCAGGGTTCTGATGTCCTCATAATAATACAAAATCGGGGACGAACTCCATGGGGGGAAATAATATTTGGGAAGTGTTAGGGACTTGCGTGGGCTGCTGGTGCAATTAACCATGCATCCTATACGTTAAGCGGGTTCTCTTACGATTAAAAAAATACATTAAACATCTTTAAAAAGGAGAAACTACTATGGCAAAAAAAGAATATCAACCTGGTGAGAGCTATCAATATCAATTAACAATCAAAAAACTCCTCATGACCCCTCTTGCGTATTCACCGAATCAGGAAATTGTATATCGGGACAAGTTCCGTTATACCTATAAAGACTTTAATGAACGTGTTCACAAACTGGCCAATGCTCTTACGGATATGGGGGTAAAACAGAGCGATACCGTTTGTGTTTTTGATTACGACAGCCACCGTTATCTGGAATGTTTCTTTGCTGTTCCCATGATGGGAGCCGTTCTGCATACAATGAACTGGAGGCTTTCTCCCGACCAGATCCTCTACACCATGAACCATGCAGAGGATGATATCGTCCTTATTAATTCCGATTTTCTCCCCATACTTGAAGAGATCTGGGATAAAGTGGAAACGGTAAAGAAAGTTATCGTGATATATGAAGACGAGAAAGTAGATACGAAGCTTAAAATCGATGCCGTGTATGAGGAAATGGTTGAGGCGGCATCCGCAACCTACGATTTCCCCGACTTGGACGAATATACTCGGGCAACAACATTTTACACCACGGGAACTACGGGAGACCCCAAGGGTGTTTATTTCTCTCACCGACAGCTTGTTCTGCACGCTATGAGCGTAGCCATGATGTTTGGTTCCTATGATTCACCCTGTCGATTCAAATCAGGCGATACTTACATGCCGATAACCCCCATGTTTCACGTCCATGCCTGGGGAATTCCCTATGTAGCAACATTGCTGGGTGTTAAGCAAGTCTATCCAGGTAAATACGAACCCGAGATGCTCCTGAAACTCATTATCAGTGAAAAAGTAACCTTCTCACACTGTGTTCCCACGATTCTCCATATGCTTGTAAGCAGCCCTGTCGTTAAACAACTAGATTTGAGTAACTGGAAAGTTGTCATTGGCGGAGCTGCATTTTCCAAGGGGCTGGCCAAGGCAACATTGGATCTCGGTATCGAGGCACTATCCGGATACGGAATGTCGGAAACCTGCCCGGTTCTGACCATCGCAAACCTCAAAGAACACATGTTTGACTGGGACACCGACAAAACGGCAGATATTATCATCAAAACCGGACTCCCCATCCCGCTTGCCGAACTCGGAATCATGGCTCCTGACGGCAAGCTGCTGCCCCATGATGGAGAGACGACAGGAGAACTGGTTGCACGGACGCCCTGGCTGACGGAGAGCTACTTCAAGGATGAAGAGCGGGCAAAAGATCTGTGGGCAAGGGGCTGGCTCCACACGGGTGATGTGGCACTTGTGGATACGGAAGGCTACTTCAGAATTACCGACCGCCTGAAAGATGTCATCAAAACAGGTGGCGAATGGATATCGTCATTAGAACTGGAAAATCTGGTCAGCCTGCATGAAAGCGTTTCAGAAGCCGCAGCAATCGGCATTCCCGATGAGAAATGGGGCGAGCGTCCTTTGGTTGCAGTCGTCGTGAAAGCTGAATTTAAAGACAAAATCACTAATGACGAGATGAAAACTTTCATGAGTAAGTTTGCCGATGAGGGAAGAATACCGAAATACGGTCTTCCTGACAGGTATGAATTTGTTGACGAGATTCCCAAGACCAGTGTCGGAAAAATAAATAAAGTCGCACTGAGGAATATGTTTGGTCAATAGTTTTTAATACTTATACTGGCGATAAGCGGACCTGAAACATCCGCTTATCGCCATTCGATTCTCGATAATAACAAGAAATCATTTTCAATAAGATCATGACCGGAGGAAAGAAAGCCGCGGCTTTAATTATAACCTTGATTATCCCGAAAGAGACAACACAGATGAGTTACAGGATACGATTATAGGAAAGTGAAAGCTCCGCCTCCTGCAAGCTCGTAATTCGATTTCCGTTTTCCGTTACTTTCCCCATTCAAGTTCAACTCTCCCCAATACACTGGTGAAGACAAGTTTTAACCGTTGCGTCTCGAACGAGGAAGGAAAAGGAGAGAACTTGAGATTATAAAACATCCCGTGATGTTGATTTACGTACGGGAAAAATTTCACAATGACAGGGGTAATCTTTTCAATCTTTCTCACCTCTATGGGATATACCCTGCTTCCTTTTTCATCTACGAGAAAAATCTTCCAGATAGAACCGGCTTTTGAAAAATCATTTGAATCCTTCTCGGGAATATAAGCATAAAACAAAAACTCTTCGAAATCAGATCCAAGGTCAACGCGTAGTTCCTGTTTCGTTTTCTTTTCCGAATCCGTCAAAAGATATACTTTCGAATACTCTGAAAGATAAGCCTCGTCAAACTCACTGCTTTTATACGTCGAAACAATATGGGCCCTGGTTTCAAACTGAGAATACACTGTCTTATCCCTGGTCCACTTATTTAAGGCGCTAAAATACTCTTTCGAGATACTTTCGTCTTTTACTATGTCAATATATTCTTTAACCTCGCTACAGGCGAGACAGATCATCAAGAGAATTAATAAAACTCCCAATACTCTCTTCTTCATTTTCTCCTCCGAGCACCCTGATAAATATGTAATTTACATGACTTAGAAAATTCTCCACCCTGAATGTACCTTCGATATCCTCCGGACTCAAATATGACATAACTTCACTATCATCAAGAAGCAACTGTTTAAATTCAAGACCCTCTTCCCACGATTTCATCGCATTTCTCTGTACAATAGCATAGGCGCTTTCCCTGGAAATCCCTTTTTCGATCAACTTCAGCAAAACCATTTGAGAAAAGACCAATCCTCTGGTCATGTTGAGATTCGAAATCATTTTCTCAGGATAAACAGTAAGATTGTCTATCATCCCGATAAACCTGTTAAGCATAAAATCAAGCAATATCGTGGCGTCAGGAGCGATGACTCTCTCAACGGATGAGTGGCTGATGTCCCTCTCATGCCAGAGAGCAACGTCCTCCAGTGAAGCCAGAGCATACGATCTCATAAGACGTGCGAGACCGGAGAGGTTTTCCGAAAGAACGGGATTGCGCTTGTGCGGCATGGCCGATGATCCCTTCTGACCGGGAGAGAAAAATTCTTCTACCTCCCTTACCTCGGTCCTCTGAAGCAGTCTTATCTCTGTAGCAAATTTATCAACAGAAGATGCAATGATTGCCAGTGTTGAAAAAAACTCAGCGTGCCTGTCCCTTTGAATAATCTGTGTAGAAACAGGAGCAGGGTTAAATCCCAGTCTGCCGCATACATATTCCTCTACCATTGGATTGATAAAGGAAAAGGTTCCCACAGCCCCTGATATTTTGCCATAGCTGATAGCTTCTTTTGCTCTTAACATTCTTTCCCTGTTTCTTTCCATTTCCTGATACCAGAGGGCCATCTTCAAGCCGAACGTAATCGGTTCGGCATGTATCCCGTGAGACCTCCCGATCATTAAGGTATCCTTATATTGAAAGGCCTTTTTTCTCAGGATGATCAATAATTTTTCTATGTCCTGGATAAGGAGTTCGGCAGCTTCTTTTAAGAGAACGGCAAGTGAGGTATCGAGAACATCTGAAGACGTCAATCCCATATGGATATATCTCGCATCCTCGCCTACCTTTTCCGAAACCGAGGTCAGAAAAGCGATGACATCATGCTTTACCGTTTTTTCTATCTCTTCAATCCTTGCTATATCAAAACCGGCCTTCTCTGTTATGTTGTTGAAAGAATGAATGGGAATTTTTCCCATACTGGCAAGGGCTTCACACGCAAGCAGTTCGATATTAAGCCATTTCTGATATATGTTTTCCTGGCTCCATATGGAAGCCATCTCTCTTCTCGAATATCTTGGAATCAATTCAATTCTCCTTATATAGTTATTCAGTGTTCCACTTTTGATGGCTTCGTAAAAAGTCAAACTCAGCAAATCTGTCATTTCAACCACAGGGAGAAATCTTATTTTCTCAATGTGTTACGGTCTAAAGATTTCTCGTTTCACTCGAAATGACAAGCTATTGAGACTTTTTACGAATGTGTCACGTTTATGTTTTTTAATTCATAATTAAAAATTGCAGTAATGCTATTACGAGAAAAAAAGTGAGTCAAGAAATTTTAACCCATTCATTCAAAGAAGTTCTCTCGTAATGAACTGCTCTGCGGCAAGCCATGGGAAATTAAACCCCACAGCTTTCGGATCGCCCTTCAAGTGATTAGAGCAATCCGTGCCTGCCCCATAGCTCCGTCAGATGGTATGGGGGTAATCTGCAAAATCTGTGGATTAAAAAAACGGCTTTGGGAAAAATTTTCCTTGTATTTAATGAATTTTTGTGGCTATATATAGTATCGTTTTAGCATATATACACAATATGTTGTGGTATTTTATCATATTACGGGGGTTAAGTGGAGAAAACATTATGCACAAAAAAATAAGAAAGAGAGATGGCCGCTACGTAAAATTTGATGCTTTCAAGATTACAAACGCCATAGCGAAAGCGGGAGAAGCGACCGGCGAGTTTAACGGCGAAGTCGCTCATACATTAACCATAAAATCCCTGAATCTTGCAGAGAAACTGTTTGACGACAAGATCATGACAGTAGAACAAATTCAAGACATCGTCGAAGAGGTTCTTTTGTCCTCCCCCTATCGCAGGACAGCCAGGGGATATATTATTTATAGAGATCAACACGCCCGGTTAAGAGAAATTGCAAACAACATGGAAGTTGATCTCGTGGATCAATATTTAAAAAAGATAGACTGGAAAATCAATGAAAACAGTAATATGGATTATTCTCTCCAGGGATTGAACAACTATATTTCCTCTGAAGTCAGCAAGGTTTACTGGCTCAACGAAATATACCCCCCGGAAATCAAAAAAGCCCAGGCAGATGGTGATTTTCACATACACGATCTAAGTCTCCTCTCTGTTTACTGTGTGGGATGGGACCTGTACGACCTGCTTATCGAGGGATTCAAGGGAGTTTCCGGTAAAGTGGAGAGTAAACCGGCGAAGCATCTGCGAAGCGCATTGGGGCAAATGGTCAACTTCTTTTACACCCTTCAGGGAGAAGCGGCAGGCGCCCAGGCCTTCTCAAATTTCGACACCCTCATGGCTCCATTTATCAGGTATGACAAACTGAATTCTGATGAAGTTAAGCAGGCCCTGCAGGAATTCATCTTTAATATCAATGTCCCGACACGTGTAGGTTTTCAAACACCTTTTACCAATGTGACTCTCGATATAACGGTACCCTCATATTATGCTAATCAAAATGTTATTATCGGCGGCAAGCCCATGAAGGAAATGTATCAGGATTTTCAGGAAGAAATGGATACGTTTAACAAGGCTTTTTTGGAGGTAATGGCCGATGGTGACGCCAAGGGAAGGGTTTTTACATTTCCCATTCCAACATATAATATAACGAAAGACTTCGACTGGGACAATCCTAACCTTAAACACTTATGGGAAATGACATCCAAGTACGGTATACCATACTTTTCGAATTTTATAAATTCCGACATGGATCCCGAAGATGCGCGGAGCATGTGCTGCAGATTGCGAATAGATAACAGGGAACTGGAAATGAGAGGAGGAGGTCTTTTCGGCTCCAATCCACTCACGGGGTCCATCGGAGTAGTAACCCTTAATATGGCCAGAATCGGTTACCTTTCCAAGACGGAAGATGAATTCATGGAATGTTTGGGGAAACTCATGGATCTGGCAAAACAAAGCCTTGAGATAAAGAGAAAGGTTCTGGAAAGATATACCGATGGAAATCTCTATCCGTACACAAAATATTATCTGCGAGGAATAAAGGATCGTTTCGATGAGTACTGGAAGAACCACTTCTCGACAATCGGCCTTGTGGGTATGAATGAGGCATGTTTGAATTTTATGGGTAAAACTTTAGCAGATCAGGAAGGTCATGAATTTACCAAAAGAGTTCTTGATTTCATGAGAAACGAATTAATCAAATACCAGAAGGAAACGGGAAATAATTACAATCTTGAAGCAACACCTGCTGAAGGAACATCGTACAGCCTGGCAAAAGCTGACAAGAAAAAATATCCCGATATCATCAGCGCCACCAATAACGGATTCAACAAGGAAGGCGCTGAGGTATTCTATACGAACTCCACACAGCTTCCCGTTAATTATACAGATGATATTTTTGAAGCCCTTGATCTTCAGGATGATATCCAGACGCGATATACGGGAGGAACAGTCTTTCATGTATATGCGGGCGAACAAATTGATAATCCTTCCGCCATCAAGATTCTGGTACACAAAATATGTGAAAAGTACCATCTCCCATATTTTACTTTTACTCCAACTTTCAGCATTTGCCCGAACCACGGATATATAAAAGGAGAAAATGAGAAGTGTCCCAAATGTAATGAACCCTGCGAAATTTATTCCCGCATTGTCGGTTACCTGCGCCCGGTAAATCAGTGGAATAAGGGAAAAAAGGAAGAATTCAAAATGAGACAGGTGTTTACAGTATAAATGATGAAAATCGGGGGCCTGCAAAAATTTTCCTTAATAGATTATCCTGAAAAAATATGTGCCATCGTATTCACGCAGGGGTGCAATTTCAGATGTCCCTACTGCCATAACCCGGAATTAGCAAACCCTGATCTTTACGAGGATTGCATCCCCGAGGAGGAGATATTTTCCTTCCTGGAAAAACGAAAAGGGAAACTTGATGCCGTCAGCATTACAGGAGGTGAACCAACACTACAGCCCGATCTCATAGACTCTATCAAAAAGATAAAAGCCATGGGCTACTTCGTTAAGATCGACACAAACGGGTCACATCCCGAAACCCTGAAGAAGTTAATCGAAGACAAACTCATCGATTATGTAGCGATGGATGTAAAGGCACCTCTGGAAAAATACCGGAAGATTACCAGATCTAAAACTAATCCAGATCTAATCAAACAGAGTATCGACCTGATTAAAAAATCCAACATACCGCACGAGTTTCGCACAACCGTTGTAAAATCTCAATTAAACGAAAATGATTTAATAACAATTGGTAAGCTTGTAAAAAATGCCGAGCTCTACGTCTTGCAGAAGTTCGTCCCTTCCAAGACGATGGACCCGAAATTTATGAATAAAGAAACTTATTCCGATGAGGAATTTGATAAAATCAAGAAAAAAATTGAAAAAAATGTCCGGTCCGTTGTCGTGAGATAGCCAGCACTAGTTCTCAGGGCTTCGACCGAGCAATGCGATTGAGTTCGTCGCAGGCTCAGCCAAAGTCTGGAAAAATTCTGAACAGAATTTAGCAATCAAAAAACTATCATGAGTTTTTGACTCTTTAATCATTCTTCCAATCTAAATGACAGGGATACCCGTACTCGATAATGTTTTACCTCCCCATCTTCAACAGTCATGTCAAGTTTTGTTACTTCTGCGACTCTTAAGCCACTTAGACTTTTACCGGCGGTTTCTACAGCCTTTTTGGCAGCCGCCTCCCATGAAATATCACTTGTTCCAACTAACTCTATAAATTTGTAGACACTCTCTGGCATGGTGCACCTCCTTCAAAATATTTTTTTGTATAATTAAATCTTGAAACATGGCTGCAGTTAATCATTTCAGTCTCCCTAATCATTCTTCTTTAGTCTATGGTCGGAGAAGATGGTTATGAATCGCTGAAACCATACGTCAATTATTCAGGAATTTGATTGAATCGGTTATTACAAACGTAAAAGCGCTTCAAAAAAACTCATCCCTTCCCCTTTCTTTTTCACAGCCAGAAGAGGCATTGAAGTAGAACAAATCAGTTTTTCTGTAATGCTTCCCAGTACGAATGCAGCGCCAGTTCTTCGCCCTCTGGCTCCGACGATCAAGAGATCTATATGATATTGTCTCAAATACTCGTCGATAGTCTCGCATACGTTTCGCCCCAGTTTAAAAACAGGCGTCACATTTATTCCACGCATATCAATCTTATCAATGAATTTTTTAAAATTGGTTTCTGCATGCCCTCTCATGATCTCTGCGAACTCTTCATAACTTTTACCACCTTCATAATAGCCGATCGGCACATTGTAGATGTTGATACATCGAATATTACGGACATCAGAAGCGACTGCGAAGGTAACAGCGACTTCCATGGCATCCTGAGATATGTTGGAAAAATCGACGGGAACGAGTATGTTTGCAGATTCAGGTTTTATACCCACGGGAACAAACAAGACTGAACATGGCGCTTTCCGGGCGACCTTCACGGGGATTGTTCCTCTTTTTGTAAGCTCCCCCCGTATCTTTCCAAGCACGAGCAGGTCAATATCCATTTCCTCAAATCTGCGCAGAAGTTCAATGTGAATCAGTGGTGAGTCTTCCATTATGACGTATTCGAGCTTCGTATCAGGTGAACCATCAAAATATTTTGAAATAATCTCTTCCATACGATGCCGGATGCTCTCTTCTGCAACTTTCTTCAAGCCTTTGTATTCTTTATCCTTATCCTCTTGACTGACCACATGTATGAAGAAAATTTTCTCAGATGAAGCCAGTCGGCTGATCACAGCCGCATAACGTATTTTGGCTTCATCCTGATCTCCTAAGGTAATACCAACAACAATACGTTTAAAGCGGTACATGATTT